>NZ_JAGGQX010000081.1:0-53235 GCF_018613095.1 Bacillus sp. ISL-75 | reverse complement strand
AAATCAGTTTCTTACTCTACATTAAAATCTTACTTTACTTCTACCCAGCCATTTTTAATCGCAACAACCACTGCTTGGGTACGGTCGTTGACATTCATTTTTTGTAAAATGTTTGAGACATGGTTTTTGACTGTTTTTTCACTGATGAATAAAGCTTCGCCGATACCACGGTTGCTTTTTCCATCGGCAAGCATTTGGAGTACTTCGCACTCACGGCGTGTCAATAAATGCAATGGACGGCGAATTTCCATTGTTGGCATATAGCCTCCGCCGCCACGGGCCACACCCGCAGCAAGCTTGCGATATTCGTTCACCAAATTATGGGTGACCTTTGGATGTAGATAGGAACCGCCATCCGCCACAACACGCACTGCTTCAATTAGGGCATCGGCATCCATTTCTTTTAATAGATAACCTTGCGCACCCGTCTGTAAAGCATGGGTCACATAGTTTTCATCATCATGTATGGATAAGATAATAATCTTCGTTTTCGGATATTTTTCAACCAACTCACGAGTTGCTTCGATCCCGTTCTTTTGGGGCATGTTAATATCCATGATGACAACATCGGGTTGGAATTCTTCTACTAATCTTAGTGCTTCACAGCCATCATCGCCTTCAGCAACAACTTGGAACGATTTTTCAAACTCTAGTATTCTCTTAACGCCTTCTCTAAATAGTTGATGATCGTCTATAATGACAATTTTTGTAATCAATTGTTACGCCCCCCTAATCCTTCTAATTTCGAAATTTTTCTCCATTGGCGGTAGGTTCATTAGTTCTTTAGTTAATTAGTGGAACTCGAATAAGTACTGCGGTTCCCTTGCCCATTTTTGAATCAAAGGTAATTTCGCCTTCAAGCAAATCGACACGCTCGCGCATCCCTATCATGCCAAATGACTCAGGTTTCTTTTGCGTGATATCAAAACCGACCCCGTTGTCCTTGATCAAGACGGTAACTGAGGCATTGGTTATTTCTAAACGGACTTTGATTTCACAGGCATTTGCATGCTTCAGTGCATTTTGCACCGATTCCTGGATCATCCGGAAGAGTGCGACTTCATACTTAGTAGGAAGCCGGCGCTCTAGGCCTATATTCACAAACTCGATTTTTGAGTGGTTATGATATTCTTCGATGGTTTGTAAGTATTTTCTGAGGGTAGGGACAAGACCTAAATCATCCAATGCCATCGGACGAAGGTCATAAATAATGCGCCGGACCTCATAAAGTGCCGATCGGACCATTTTTTTAAAGCTATTGACCTCAGAAAAAGCCTCATCCGCGCCCTTTTCCCTATAAACACGTTCGATTAAGTCGGAGCGCATGATGACATTGGCAAGCATTTGGGCGGGACCATCGTGAATCTCCCTTGAAAGCCGCTTGCGTTCCTCTTCCTGTGCTTCAATTATCTTTAAGCCAAAATCTTGTTTGGCTTTCGCATGTTCTAGGACTTTACCAACCTGTTTTAAATCACTCGTCAAGTAATTCATCACGACGGAAATTTGCGAAATAAGCTGGTCAGCACGATCAATCGTTTCATCTAAACCGACCAGACGATTTTCCAGATCTGCCCGTTTATCCAAAAGCTGCTTTTTGTACTGCCAATTAATCGAAAGATCCATTTGCAGTTGATGGGCCTTTTCGTAGGCATCTCGGACTTCTTCTTCAGAGTAATTTTTAAAATTCATACTGACTTCTGAGAGCATACTCCGCGCCTCGAGGACTTGTTTCTCGAGCTTCTCGCCTTCTTTTATGAGTTTGCTCATCATTTTCTTGATATTGTCTAATTCATTGATCATATTTTCGTAATCTTGACGGCATTGCTCGCCTATCTGGAAGATGTCGGTTTTGCTGCAAGTAACAGTTTCAATCATTTCTTCGCGAATTTCATCAATCGATTTCATATTAATCTGCTTAAGCTTCATACACATTCCTCCGATAAGAAAAGCAATAAACGCCTGGACGCTAAGCTAAACAATAATCTAATTTCAGTGAATGATATTTTATTATCTTTGGATTTCAAAATTCATCATACTACCTTTTAACATATTTTACCTTTAATTTTATCAATATGCGAATATGAACTTACGTTGTACCCTTGATTCCAGTAAAAAAGTAGTATAATGGTAGTATCTCTTTTTGTCTATAAAAATAGGTTTTCACTACCTTTATCTTTTTTATTATAACACGGAAACTTTACTGCCATATTAAAGTTATATTACACCCTGATGAAATTAAGGAAGGAGTGCGCAATATGTTGCCTCGTTACCATACAGTAAAACAAACTGGTGAACATGAAATTATTATTCAAAAATCAAGATTTATTGCCCACATCAAAAGAACTGAATCCGAAGCGGAAGCCCAGGAATTCATTCAAACATTGAAGAAAAAATTTTGGGATGCCACACATAACTGTTCTGCCTATCTGATTGGCGAGCACGATCAAATTCAGAAAGCCAATGATGACGGCGAACCAAGTGGTACAGCCGGCGTTCCAATCCTTGAAGTTTTGAAAAAAAGAAAGCTGAAGGATACAGTGGTGGTCGTTACCCGCTATTTTGGCGGGATTAAATTAGGCGCAGGCGGTTTAATTCGTGCCTATGGTAAAGCCACGTCGGAAGGCCTGGATGCAGTTGGGATTGTCGAAAGAAGGCTAATGCGGGTCTGCCATGTAAAAATTGATTATTCTTGGCTTGGCAAGATTGAAAATGAATTGCGATCATCCATCTATATCCTTAAAGATATCCAGTACCAGGAGAATGTCGAAATTGAGGTATTTGTCGAAGAAGAGAACCAACCGGCTTTCACAGAATGGATGATTGAAATGACAAATGGACAAGCCGATATTACTGCTGGAGAAGTTACCTATCTTGAGTCAGATAACTAGGAAATTTCTTTCCTCCCTGCCTATTGAGAATAGTAATAATCTTGTAAAAAAAATTTCATTTTACCAATCTCAATAAATATTATAAAATAGAGTAGATTTTCAACAAAACTTGACAATTTTCTATTTAAACTACTAGGAGGCAATCTATGTCTATCAATAGACAGGTGTATAAAAATAATAACAAGGGTAAGGTAAAGAGAAGACTAAGACGAAAACGAATCTTGCTATGGATCGTAATGCCCATTCTACTATTAATAATAGGTGCAACAGCTTACGGCGGATTTTTGTATAATAAGGCTGAATCAGTGATGAATAAATCCTACAAGCCAATTGAACGTGATACCAAAGCGAAGGCCAATGTAAAACTTGAAAATACATCGATACTATTTATTGGTGTCGATGATAGTGAAAAGAGAAAATCGAATGGCAGATCTCGTTCAGATGCCTTGATGCTGGCTACTTTTAATAAGAAAGAAAAATCTATTAAGCTATTGAGTATCCCGCGTGATTCATATGTTCACATCCCTGAGAAGGATATTTATACAAAAATTACTCATGCCCATGCTTATGGCGGCGTGAAACTTACGCTTGAAACAGTCGAAGAATTGCTTGATGTACCAGTCGATTATTATGTAAAAATGAATTTTAACGCTTTTATTGACGTTATTAATGCGCTAGATGGTGTGAAAGTAGACGTTCCATTCACATTTTCTGAACAAGATTCCCAGGACCATGCGAAAGCGATCACCTTGAAAAAAGGCGTACAAGAATTAGATGGTGAACAAGCGCTTGCGTTTGCACGAACAAGGAAAATGGATAGTGATATACAAAGAGGACAGCGCCAGCAGCAGATTTTTAAAGCCATCCTCTCAAAAGGATCATCTATAAAGTCTATTTCTAATTACACAGATGTGATGGAAGCTGTTGGAAAGAATATGTCAACAGACTTAACGTTTGACCAAATGAAATCGTTTATTAGCTATATCCAGGCTGGTAGTGGAATCGATGTTGAATCACTATCACTAAAAGGGTCCGATTCATATATTGATCATGTTTACTATTATCAACTTGATGAAACGGCCTTAGAGGAAACAAAATCAACACTTAAGACACACCTCAATAGAAAAATTACGGCCAGTACAACGGACGGTAAATAAGAACAGACCCGGATCAGATGAGATCCGGGTTTTTATTTGCATAAATATTAATTAAAAGAAAATAATAAAAGGGTAGATCACAAAGACTTACTCTGTTGTGATCTACCCTTTTATTATAGTAAATATTCTATTAGATTTATTTGTTTCTCAAAATCCCCATGATTCGGAGGAGCGGCCGGTAATTTTTATTAATTAAACCAATCGTTTCAACAAATAATTCAATTGCCAGTAATATTAGAGTAATAATTAAAATTGAGCCCCATACTGTTGTAATGGTAAAAATAAAGGCAGCAAGACCAAACATCGCACTCATAGCATAAATTAACAGAACCGTTTCTCGATGAGTAAAACCTAGTTCTAGTAAACAATGGTGTAAATGAGATTTATCTGGTGCGGATAATGATTTCTTATTGTAAATACGACGGATGATTGCAAAAAAAGTATCTGAAATCGGAACACCTAAAATAATGATTGGAACAACAAACGAGATTAAGGCAACATTTTTAAAACCGAGCAAAGCTAGAACTGAGATCATGTAGCCAAGGAAGAGTGCCCCAGAATCTCCCATAAAAATTTTTGCCGGATGAAAATTATATAGTAGAAAGCCTAACGTACTCGCAAGCAGGATTGTCCCCATGGCAACTACATAACCATTTCCCATCACAATCGCCATCCCGGAAATAGTGATAAAGGCGATTGAGGAAACACCAGCTGCCAAACCATCAAGTCCATCGATTAAATTAATTGCATTGGTAACGCCAACAATCCAGATGACTGTAATTGGAATACTAAAGATACCAAATTCTAAGGTCCCATTAAACGGTAAGTTAATAAATTCAACTTCCACCCCGCCCCACATCACAACGATCAGGGCAGAAACAATTTGTAAGGTAAATTTTATTTTGGCCGATAATTCAAAGATATCATCTAAAATACCGGTAACTAGTATGATTAAACCACCAGCAACAATAGCTGCATGGTAGGGACTGCTTGGGTGCAGGATTAAAAGACCGAAGAGAAAACTGATATAAATCGCCAGTCCGCCTAAACGCGGCATAATCTTAACATGTACCTTACGCTGATTAGGACTGTCCGTTGCTCCTAATCTAAAAGCCAATTTTTTTACGATTGGAGTGATTAATACGGAGCATAAAAAACATAATATTAAGGTCAGATATAACATGAAGACCCTCCCTATGAATATAATGCCCCATTAATAAATTTTAGAAACAGGCACATATTTCTAAGTACACAACGAACATATTATAGCACATATTTTTTACTTTGGTATATTTTGTTGAATTGTCGGAAAATTTCTTCTTAATAAGCTACCGTTACTAGGATTTATTAGTCACGATCCCACACCATGTAAGACGATTGGTTACTCCAAAAAGTTACATTTATTTTAGAATAATCGCTTATTTGGTGAACTTTAATTGGAAGATTTCCAGTAAAAACCGGGGGATGGCTAACATTCTCCTCCACCTCGACGGCTGCGAAATCAAGCGATAGAACCATTCGAGGTTCATTTTTTGCCAGAAACGAGGGGCACGCTGGACCTCTCCAGCGAGGACATCGATGCTGCCGCCAACTCCCATACATACCCCTTTGGAAAATCGTTCCAAATTCCTCGCGATCCATTGTTCTTGTTTAGGGAATCCTAATGCCACGAAAATCAAATCGGGGCTTGAGGCTTTAATCTCAGCAGTGATCGGATTGTTTTCCCAATCAAAAAACCCATGATGACTGCCCACTATTTGAACATGCGGAAATTGACTGTTGATATTAGCCACAGCTTTTTGATTGGTCTCTTCGCGCCCGCCCAATAGATAAATTTTCAACTTATTCTCGTTCCCAAGTTCCAGTAGACGGATCATTAAATCATAACCTGCGACCCTCTCCTTAATCGGGGTATTTAATATTTTTGACGCTAGAATAATCCCATAACCATCAGGAACCACCATGTCGGCTGATTGAATGATTTTTTTATAGTCGGGATGTTCATGAGCGTACATGACAATTTCCGGGTTGGCTGTGACAATGAAAGCTTTGCGATTACTTTTTATCACTTCATTAAGAATGTTAACTACTTCATTAAATTGTTTATTGATAAAATCAATACCTAATATATCGACGGTGTTGTTCTGCATGGTTTATATCCTTTTGTATTTTTTCATATTTAAAAAAAAAAGCTCAAAAAAATGGATCTAGCCAATTATTTTTGAGCCTCTTTTTATTATCTAGCTGTATTTAATACTAATCTGCTCTGCTTTTCTAAGGCTGTTTCTCTAAACTTTCGCTGTTCCTCTTTAGACATGGCCTTAAATTCTTTGAGAAACGCTTCATATTGCGGAACCACTTCCGCAGTCGTCCCATATGCTTTGATTTGACCAAATTCTAACCATAAAGCTTTTTGGCAAAAATCTTTAATCTGGCCAATCGCATGGCTTACAAAAAAGATGGTTTTGCCTTTCTCTTTAAAGCTGTACATTTTTTTCTTTGATTTTTCTGCAAATGCTTGGTCCCCAACGGAGAGCGCCTCGTCGATAATTAATATATCGGGATCCACTGTCACGGAGATGGCAAAACCAAGCTTTGATTTCATACCACTTGAATAGGTTTTTACAGGCTGATCAATAAACCTTCCTAGTTCGGAGAAATCAATAATTTCGGGTTCGAGCTCCCGGATTTCTTTTTTACTAAAACCGAGCATTAAACATTTCAGTTCAATATTTTCTCGACCCGTTAAATTATTGTTTAACCCAGAGGCAATCGCAATTAAAGATGTTTGTCCAATCGTTTCGACCTTTCCATTTGTAGGTGGAACTACGCCTGCAATAATGTTGGATAGAGTCGATTTTCCGGAGCCATTTACACCAATTAAACCAATCACATCGCCTTGTTCAGCGGTGAAACTTATATTTTGCAACGCGTAGAAATCATCACCATAGCCATTGGGCAAAATGATATCAAGAAGCTTATCAGATGTTCTATTATACAATTTGTATTTCTTTGATACATTATCAATAATAACTGTTTTAGTCATTTTATCCACTTCCACTTTACAAGTAGTCTACAAATCGGTTTCGAAATTTCAAGTGCAGTGCAGAGCCTATAAATAACAACACGAAAACAAGTCCCCAAAAGTAGGCGGTATATTTAATGTGTTCAATTAGATACCAGCTATGCCCTAACAGAGCAGCGCGATAACCTTCAGCAATATAGTATAATGGATTAAACTTCATTACGCTTTGAACGATATGTGGAAGTCTTTCAGGCGTCCATAATAATGGTGTCAGATAAAGCAGCATTCTGACAACCGCTTGGACAATCATTTGTACATCCCGTACAATCGTCGCTAAGGTAGAGGTAATTAATGAAATAGCTACCAGTAGAATAATGGTGGCAAACATATAATAAGGTAACGACAAATAATATATCGATATAGGATAGCCTGTAAATTGAAAGATAACCACAATTACTCCAACTAACATGAGATGCTGATAAAATTTCGATATAATGACATAGGTTGGAATAACACTCATCGGAAAGCTCATTTTTGCGATTAAGGCGATCCTCGTATAGATCGACTTTGATGCGTCCAATATTGCTGGATTAACAAAGAACCAAACTAAAATACCCGCCAGCATCCAATAGAAATACGGAATCCCCTCTACTGCACGTCCACCACGGATACCATATCCGAATACAAAATAATAGATACCTATTTGAATCATGGGATTGATTAATTCCCATAATATCCCTAAATAATGACTGTTATTTGCACTTTTTAATTCAAAAAGGGATAATCTTCTGATGAGATAAAAACTGCTAATCTGTTCCCTTATGACCTTAAACATTGACATCGTGTTGATCCTTCCTAAACGATTTAATTGGGGATATAAGATAAGACCTTTTCATAAAATGAATCATTCCCCCTCAAAGACCATAACATTTTACCATAAAAAAAGGATAAATTCTAACTCAATTACGACATATGTAGTTAGTTTGAGTTCTTATCCCTTTGATACGAGTCGCTTTGTGATTCTTTAAAAATGTAATCTACGAGCTTCTGGCTGGATATCCCGTTTGAATATTTATTCCAAATGTCAGAAAAACTGGTAACCTTCTGATAATCAAATAAGTTATCTTTAATAATCGTAATGATTTCATCCGTATGTTTCGTGATCGGACCTGGAACGGTCTCTTCAAAATCCTCCCACAATCCTCTTTCCACTTTGTATTGTTCAATATCATAAGTAAAAAAGATCATGGGTTTATTTAATAATGAAAACTCATATGGTATGGAAGAATAATCTGTAATCAGCAAGTCAGTGATAAGTAACAGTTCATTAGCATCATAACGTGAGGATGAATAATCATAAACAAAATTAGAATATAATTCATTGTTTTCTAAAGAACTTTTTATCGCAGGATGGAAACGGAGCAATAAAACATATTCATCACTGAGCTCCTGATACATTTTTTCTAAATCCAATTTTAATTCAAATTGATCTAATTGATGATCCCTGTATGTTGGGGCATACAAGATCACCTTTTTGGATGCTAATTCAGGATTCTCATCTAATAATTTAGAAATAATTGCTTTATGTTTGTTCTCATCAAAAAAAAAGTCAGTTCTCGGTATTCCTGTTCGAAGAATGTTTTGATCCTTTAGGGCAAATACCTGTTTAAAAATATCAGCCATTTTGTCTGACCCAACAACAACCTTATGAAATTTTTTGTAAACTCGTAGAAATCGCTTATGAGCCCTTTTACTACGATTGACATTGGACTCATCCTCCAGTCCAAACTTTTTAATCGCACCTGCTGCGTGCCAAAGCTGGATACATTCCACACCCGTTTTAAAATTAGTTGAAGCCAAAACCCCAAAATAGTTATCAATAATAATTTTTTTGGAAGTAGCAAGGTGATAGATGGAACGCAATAGATCGATAAACGATGTTTCAAATGGAATGACAGGAAGAGCAGGATATTTCTTAAAAAGTGAAAGAGAAGAACCCTTACATAAAAAGACAATTTCTTGTTGGATATTCTGGTGAAGGATTTCCTCGTACACATATTTGGCATTATCCCCAAAGGAAACCAGAAAAGTGACCTTATTTTTTAATGGAAATGTCTTACAAATCATAAAAAAACACTTAAATATAAACAAATAAATGGATATGACAATTTCTCTAATCATTTTTCACATAATTTAAATCGGATTTAATTTTGGAGGTTGAGATACCGGTAGTTCTTGGCAAATAAACCACTTCACAATACCTTCTTAGAAAATCAAAATGACCTTTCCAATCATCACCCATTACAAAGACATCAATATTATGGTCAATTACGTCCTGGATCTTTTGTTCCCAGCAGGATTCCGGAATGACGTGGTCAACATAGCGAATTGACTCCAAAATTAATTGTCGGTCCTGATAACTATAGTAGGCTTTTTTATTTTTTTCGATATTAAATTCATCTGTTGATAGACCAACGATTAGAAAATCTCCTAATTCCTTAGATTTTCTTAATATATTGATATGACCAACATGGAGCAAATCAAAAGTCCCGTACGTTAATACCTTTTTCATTCTTTTCAACTCCTCACCGAGTTTTCATTGCAGCGTTCACCACCTGAAAACTCTTGCAGAAAAACAATCCATTTCCCATTATATATCCCACTAGTTTTTATTTCAAACACTAGTGAAAGGATTCACGTTCGGTCTATTTAAAAATAAAACCATGATATTTACTATCATGGTTTTATTAGTATATCCACAAATCTTTTTGCAGATTCTCCGTCAAGATCATCGAAGAATCGATGTTTAAAGCTTTCAATCTTTTTAAAATCAAACTGGTTTTCTTTCACCGTTTTGATAACCTCATCAGTAGTTTTTACAATTGGCCCTGGAACAAAGTCAGAGTATTCATAGTAAAAACCACGATCTTCGAGATACTCATCAAGGTCATATGCAAAGAAAATCATTGGTCGTTCCAATAAAGAGAATTCAAAAACTAAAGATGAATAATCACTAATTAAAATATCCGTATTCATTAATACATTATTTATTTCATTCGAACTCATATTTATTACAAAGTCTGCTGCTTCCTCTGGTATTTGAACTTTTTTGGTAACAGATGGATGAAGCTTTAATATCAGTACATATTCATCTGAGAGTTCTTCAGCCATTTTTACTAAATCCAATTTAATATTAAAATTAGCCCGCTTACCTGGACCACCTCTAAACGTGGGAGCATAGGTAATCACTTTTTTATTTTTAAGCTGTGGATAGGTTCCCAGATATCGCTGGTGAACGAATTCCATTAATTCCTTATCAAAAAAGACATCTGTTCGCGGCAATCCTAATGGGTAAATATTTTCTTCCGGTACTTCAAATGCCTCAGCATAGTGAGGAATAATCTCTTTACTTGTAACTACTGCTTTTGTATAAATTTGATGAGCACTTCGTTCAAATTGGGTGGAATTACTTTCACGATACCCTACGGCACTATGGCCAAATTTCTTAAAAGCGCCAGCTGCATGCCAAGTTTGAATCACTTCCGTTTGCTTGCGCACACGAAGCTTATATAATGGACGATAATAATCATCTAAGATTAAATAACGGGAAGTCGCGATATCATAATACAGTCTACAGAAATCCCTGAAATTTCGCTTTTTCTTCAAATGACCTCTAATTTTGTAATCTGGGCGCTGATTAATTAATTCATCATAAATATGCTCAAATGAATCCGTTAATCTCGGAAATTTGTTGGTCGCCATCGTAATTTTCTTTTGTACAGGCAGGGTGCTAAAAAATGGAAAAGCCACCCGCCGGACAAAGGCCGTTTTCACCTTGGTTTTTATTTTTTTAAATTTAACTTTTACTAGATAGAAAAAGATCGGGGAAAGATTATTTCTTTTCCATGCTTTCTTAACCGCCATGAACACTTTTTGTTTTTTCGAAGTCTCTAATGCATGTAAAGAACCTGGATCCAGTTTTGAGAAACAAACCTTTAGCCATTGTAGATACAGTTTTTTGGCAGCTGGACTAACTAGTTTATACCGATCTGCAATCTCATAGGTCATCACTCTATGTAACGACGGAATCTGATTAAATAAATGATAATCTAAAGTTTTAACCCACTCCAAAACCAGGGTAAATGATTCTACTTGAGTTTTTTGATCCTTGCTTACAAGCGCACTTCGAATAGCAGGCCAAATGTCTGCTGAAATAATTCTGGTATAATAACTTTTCTTTAAAGCAAATCGGGTATGTTGATTAGAAATATATTTATCCCATAATTGATCGGAAATACGTAAACTTTTAAAAATATCGGTTAAAACCTTTACTGAATTCACCCGGACAGTTTGTGATAAGGATAAATTCTCCTCCGCTTCCCTAGACCGATATTTATATATGATTTTATCAACTGTATATATTTTATTTGCCTTCATATAGGCTTCAATTACAAATGGCTGATCCTCGGTTACATGAATATCTGCAGGAAACCGTATTCCTTTAACAATTTTAGAATGATAAAGCTTATTGCATGGTCCTAATGAGAATAGTAACCCTGGATTGGAGACGAGGCTCTTTTCACCTGGAATGTATACACCATTATTCACGTGACTAGCAATAAACCATGTTTCTGAGCTATTAAAGCTTAAAGAAGTTCCTAAAACGATATCTGCCTTTTCTTTTAAAGCACTATTATACATGGTTTCTAAGGCATCTAGTGGTAAGAGGTCATCTGAATCAACAAAACTAATGAATTCACCTCTTGCTACTTCTAAACCATTATTCCGTGCTACTCCTGGTCCTGAATTTTCTTGTTTTATAAAAACAATATTTCTGTATTTATTTGCATATTCTTCAACGATTTCTGGACTTTGATCACTTGATCCGTCATCAACCATAATAATTTCAATGTGATCTAACGTCTGGTTGACAAGAGACTCCAATGTCTCCGTAATATATTCTTCCACATTAAAAACTGGGGTAATTATACTTACCTTCACATCTTCTAATTCAGGATGAATGATATATTGAAGTTTACTCATATAATATCTCCTCTGTTGTAAAAAAAACAAAGCACCATTTTTTGAAACGCTCATCTTTTTTAACTATTATTAACATCATTTCCCTCTTTTATGATTTAAATAGAAGAATAGGGATAAAATTCACTCTATTTAGAATCAGCATCTACGATGAGTTGGTCAACAACGCGATTGCTTGATTTTCCATCCGTATGATCAAAAAAGTAATCAACAAATGTCTCGATTTTTTCCATTTTGAAGTCTTTATTTTGAATGGTTTCAATTAATTCATCTAATGTCCTTGCTAATGGGCCAGGGATAAATGAATCATATTTATAATAAAAATCTCGTGTTGCTATATATTCCTCTACATCTGGGGAGTAGAAAATCATTGGCTTATTTAATAAAGCAAACTCAAAGCAAACAGAGGAGTAATCGGTAATTAAAATATCAGAGATAAATAATAAATCATTAATTTCCCGATAATGTGAAATATCGAAGAAAAAATCATTATATTCTGCAGGGATTTGCCAATAGTCTTTTACAAACGGATGCATTTTAAATAGAAAAACATACTCATCATGTAAGGCATGATAAAGTTTTTCTAAATCAAGATAATCCTTTGGATAATAGGCAGACTGTTGGCCGTCCCCCCGAAAGGTTGGTGCAAACATAATGACTTTTTTTTCAGATAAAATGGGATACTTTCTGTATAATTCTTCTTTAACCTTCACTTGGTATGCTTGATCAAAAAAGACATCCGTTCTTGGTATCCCAGTTGCAAACACCCGATTTTCACTAATCCCAAAGCCTTCAGCATAATGCTTTGCCACATTCTTCGAACTTACGATTACCTTTGTATAATTGCGGTGATTCAAAGAATGAGGGTCTGGACCGCCCGGAAGACCTACACGGCTGTATCCAAAGGTTTTAAACGCACCGACTGCATGCCATAACTGGATAAGATCGGCACCTTTCCGTATCTTTAATGGATAGACCATCGGATAAAAATCATCCAACAAAATAAATTTTGCCGTTGCCAGATGAAAAGCTAAACGAACCATTTCCCAATAGGTTTTATAAGCCCTCGTACTCTCTTTGAGAATAAAATGGTATTGGTAATCTAAATTTTTTCTTTTCAATTCTTGATAAACGAATTCAAAGTTACCGCTTAAATCGCTTCGGCTATCTGATGCAAATAATATTTTTTTTTTATTTAACGGAAATAGACAAAAAAGTAGGTAAAGCAATCGAAACATAACTTTACGGAAAAAACGGTAAACAAGACTAAATTGAGAGCTGTTTCCTTTACTTTCCGCTTGGTTTTCCATTTTATTTTTTAACATTATTAATCACCTACTGGAAAATTTATGCGATCTAGCTTTTTTCAATTAAATTATCTACGATTCTTTTACTTGTTTTTCCATCAAAGTATGTAAAAAAACGATTTCTAAATTGTTCAATTTTTTTCAGATCAAATTCATCTTGTTGGATCCACTCAATCAGATCTTGCGTTTGATGAAAGAACGGCCCTGGAATGAATGACAGGAAAGGAAAATAAAAATCTCGTTCCTTTATATACTCTTCAAGGTCATCAGCTATAAAGGCAATTGGCCTGACTAATAAACTATAATCAAAAATAACCGATGAATAATCTGTTAAAAGAATATCAGCTAGAACTAGTAATTGTTCGATGTTGAATTTTTCCTTTACATGAAAGACAAAATCTTTATCTTCTTCCTTAATAGTGATCTCCGAACGCATATATGGATGTAAATGAATCAGTAGTACATATTCATCTCCGAGAGTTTCCCTCATAGCTGAAAAATCGATAGGACAGTGAAATGATTCTTGATAATGACTTTTGCCTCTAAAGGTAGGAGCATATAAGATAATCTTTCTCTGCTGAATCTCAGGAAATTCACTCTGTAATTCTCCCATCAATCTGAACTGCTCTCGTTTATTAAAAAAATAATCTGTTCTCGGTACACCTAATGGGAATATCCTTGAGGATGGCATATCGAAGGCTTCAGCATAAAAAGGAATGACTTCCGAGGAACTCACAAATACTTTAGAATAGTTTGAATGAACCTTAACATGTTTTAAATAATCTGAACTGGGACCAAATTCTTTATCTACGGTGCTTAAGCCAAATTTCTTGAATGCACCTGCTGCATGCCAAAGCTGAACAATATCCGTTCCCTGTCGAGGTTTTATCACATAAACGGGGAAATAATAATCATCGATGATAAAATAACGGGATGTTGCTAAATGATAACTCGCTTTAACCATATGTAGGACATAGTGGAATTTGCCTAGAAATGAGCTGCTATACTTTTTAAAAAGAAAAATACACGTCCAATTGGAATATCTTCCGTGTAATTCCTTATAAATATAATAGAGATTTCCCTGAATCTCCGTGGCCCGATAGGAAGCAAAGGTGACCTTTTCATTATTTACTTTAAAAAGAAGGCATGACAGGTAAAAGATCATCTGAATGAATCCCTTCACCATAATTGTTGGAAAAATTTTCAGTAAATACATCGCCATGCCTGCCTTTTTTATTTTATATTTTCCATTCGAGAATGGTTTTTCCCCAAGAGTTTGTCAGGTCTTTTTCAAATGCATCAATAATATCTTGGATGTTCTTTACTTGGTGAACTTCTCCAATCAGCATGCCAAAATACTCGACCACTTCCGGGTGCTCAACCATGAAATTTACAGTGTTGACAAAATCATTTCGTCCACTTCGACTGCTGCCAATCATTGTAAGACCTTTTTCTAGAATCATTCTAGTGTTTATTTCAACAGGATATTCAGAGACACCGAGAATACAAATAGATCCCTCTGGATTAATATAATCAATCATTTGATTAATCGCAGATTGGCTGCCATGCCCGCCAACACATTCAAATCCATGATCAATCCGTAAATCATCCGGAATCTCATCAATTTGATACGCTTCATCAACAAACGAAAAATGATCCATTTTGTATTTTGTTTTCCCAAAAATATAAACTTTGCTATCCGGATAGCGTTTCTTTAATATCAGCGTGGTTATATAACCTAAATTCCCATCTCCCCATACCCCGAACGTATTTTTTCGAGCATGTGCCTTTGCCTCAAAGCGCACTAATGCATGCATACTGATGGTGATTAATTCCATAAAAGCCGCAACCGATGGATCAATTTCTTCTGGTAAAGGGACAATCCGATCCCTATTAAGAAAAACATAGTCCTGCATAAATCCATCGTAACCACTTGAACGAAATTTACTTGATCGCAAGTAATTTTCTGCAATAACTTCATCTTTTTCAGTTGGGGTATTCGGTACCATTACGACCCGGGTACCAGGTGCAAACTCATTATTTGGATCATAAACGACCTTACCAATCCCTTCATGGATAAGCGCCATTGGCAGTTTCTTTGCCATTGCTTCCTTTCCACGTGTGCCGGTGTAATACCTTTGGTCCGCTGCACATATGGAGAGATGGGTGGGACGCACCACAATTTTATCGGACTGAATGGAACGATCTTTATAGGTCACTTCAAACTGTCGCGGAGACACTAAACGATACACTTGATTAATCATCGTGAAACCCTTTCTTGTAGGATTGCATTAGCAACCTTCAAATCATATGGGGTTGTTACCTTTATATTAAATAATTCACCCTTGACAATCTTAACCTGTTCACCTGCAAGCGCGCAAATTTTACATGCATCCGTAAGAATCATTTTTTGTTCCTCGGTTAGTGCATTATAATAAGTAACCAATTTCTTGATATTAAAGCTTTGTGGCGTTTGTCCCTGGAACATAGTATCCCTTACCGGAATGTTTGAGATAAATTCTCCATCCTCAGATTGGATAATCGTATCAATCGCCTCAATCACTGTATCAACAGCCCCAAACTTAATGGCCGCTTCAATATTCTCTTCAATAATTCGATGCGTTAGAAATGGTCTAACAGAATCATGGGTAATAATCACATCATCATCGTTAATTCCAAAAGTTTTTTCGATATAGCGGATACCGCTCATGATCGATTCATTGCGATCTTTTCCGCCTTCAAGCACAATAATCCTTGCGTCTTTTCCAATATATTTATTAATAATATCTTTGGCGTGATTAACCCATTCTTTCGGTGTAACGACTAGAATCTTCTCAAAACGATCATTCAGGATAAACTTTTCAATTGTATGTATAATGATAGGTTTACTATTTAAAGTTAAAAACTGCTTGGGCATATTAATATTACCCATTCTTGTTCCTTTTCCTCCGGCAAGAATTTCTGCAAAAATCATTGTCCACACTCCTTATCATACTTAACATGCTTAATTTAAAGTAACTTTATTATTAAAATGATACATAATTAACCGTACCACTCTTCATCCTAATTAACAGAAAACGACAAATTTCTTGACAAAAACTCAATTAAAACTATACACTCTTTCAAATACATTTTCAAGCGAGGTAAGATTTCAGTTCAGTGTCTTTATTGCAAAAAAAATGAAGGGAAGAAATCTTCCACTTCATTTTTTGGGGCTTAATAATATTTAGGGACATCAAAAACTAAAGTATAGCTATCTAGTAAACTATAAAGATTAAAAATGTTAGGTGTTTGTTTCACAGCCCAGCCAATATCGGTTGCATATTGATGTGTAGCTGGAGCCGCAGGATTCCATTTCATTTTATAAATGGTGTCCTGGCCTTTATCAATATAATTCAAGGCAACAAATCTTGCCCCACCCACAATCGCTTTATCCGGTGTAGTCCAGCCCTGATTAAATGCCCTTCTTGCTCCACAATGAAGCGGACACTTATCAAACGCACCAACACCGTACATATTATAGACGATCGCATCATAGGAGGTCGCATCACTTTTTAATTCAATAATCTCTTTTTCCCCTGTAGCAGGATCAATGACAGGA
Organism: Bacillus sp. ISL-75; assembly: GCF_018613095.1. Lineage (NCBI taxonomy): Bacteria > Bacillati > Bacillota > Bacilli > Caryophanales > Bacillaceae > Bacillus > Bacillus sp. ISL-75. The sequence goes on along the minus strand of NZ_JAGGQX010000081.1, from coordinate 36,217 downwards.
TTTCCGTTACTATCAAGCTTTGTCTTTACCTTAACCCCTTTTGCTAACGGAGAACTGCCATTTCCTGTTTCGAGCAGCGCATGGGAAATCAAGTAAATTTCATTGATGTTATACAGTGCACCTGCGTTAACAAAAATTTGGCCTTTCCCTGTAAGAGTTCCTTTATTCGTCAATATCTTTTGATTGACTTCGTACGCATCTGCACCGGCAATTTCAGAAAGCTTTAGAAATTGATAATAACTTGCAGTGCCAATTCCAAAATTGGTAGGGTTAATATAATAGCTAATATCCGTTGGGCTTGGATTAACCCATTCTTCATTATATTGAATCTTATACCAATAATATCCATCCTTTTGCATGGTTTTGGAATCGATTGTCACTTGTTCATTAAGATCTAGCTTTCCAAGGATCCAACCATCAACTGGTATTCCTCTAACGTTTGTATTGTCTGTGTTTACAACACCCACATTCGGTGTTGAGGCATTGACTGTTAATAAATCACTTCGTACATAGGCATCATATTTTTTATCAGTTTGAGATACACCAATTTGTTTATCGAGAAGTTCTCCTAATGAAATATCATAATTGGTATATTGAGTAGTGGTTTTCTTAATAACCTCACTTAAGTTCACTGCTAATGAGGCACTATACTTACTGTCATAATACTCAACCTTAATGGTGTGAATCCCTTCCGACAATTGTTGGGGGGAAGAACTATAATTATTAACCCCGTCCTTCCAGCTATCCACTTTACGTACACCATCAACATAAATACGTATGCCATCATCGGATTTACCTGAAAGTTTATAATTACTTGATTTTACGATATATACCTTTTTTTCAAAAACAGCAGAAAAATTATCTGCTGGGATATTGGTTATAGGAGATCCACTCCAATAAAAATTCAGCGCATCAAACGTTTTTTGAACAGGAGTCCCTGTCAAATTATTGCTAGGATAGAATTTCGCTTCCCAAAAATCTTCAATGAGGTCTAATTTCATCGTGGCACTATATTTTGAATCATAATACTCAACCTTAATGGTATGGGTACCCGTCGTAAGAGTTACCTGATCATCGATGATATTCACGCCATCTTTCCATTTATCGACATTGAGGACTCCGTCTACATAAACTCGTACACCATCATCTGCTTTTCCTATGAATCTATATTTTCCAGGTTTCGTCACAACATATTGTTTTTCAAAGGTTCCAGAGAAACCATCAGATGGGAGCATAGGATCTGGCGAGCCATTTCCCCAAGAAAATTGTAATTCATCATAAACTTTTATTAATGGGGTACCTGTAAAATCCTTTGATGGATAATAAGTTGCTTTCCATTTTGTAGGATCAATCGTTTCATTCTCTTGATTAATTGGTTCTAAATTTAAATTCAATGAAGCGCTATATTTTGAATCATAATACTCGACTTTAACGGTATGGGTCCCAGGCTCTAGCGTAATCGGAACATCAAGGTAATTCACGCCATCTGTCCATTTATCCACATAACGGATTCCGTCAATATACACTCTTGCTCCATCGTCCGCTTTTCCTACGATTTTATAATCGCCTGTTTTATCAACAACATAATTTCTTTCAAAAATACCTGAGAAATTATCAGTTGGAATAGTAGAATCTGGTGAGCCGCTTCCCCAAGAAAATTGCAATTGATCATATTCTTTCTTAATAGGTGTACCTGTAAAATCCTTAGTAGGATAAAATCTGGCACTCCACTTATCAACTGGAATTGTTACCACTTCGTCTGGGATGGATTCCACTACTTCATTCATGTTAAATGCAAAGGAAGAACTCCATTTGTCATCAAAATACTCTATTAATATCGTATGACTGCCAGATGCTAGATAAACCTCTTGATTAAATGAATTAATTCCCGACTTCCACTTATCAACTTTTTTGGTACCGTCGACGTAAACACGCACTCCATCATCTGCCTTGCCTGTTAAGCTGTAATTTCCAGATTTAGTAACCTGTACTTGTTTTTTAAATACAGCCGTAAAATGGTCAGATGGAATGCCTGAAATTGGTGATCCGCTCCCCCAATGAAAGTCTAAGTTTGGATAAAATTTCTTTACTGGACTCCCAGAAAAATCAGCTGACGGATAAAATTCTGCTGACCACGAATCTGATCCAATACTTTCAGAAAGTTTTACCAAATCAATGGCTAGAGCAGCGCTCCACTTTTTTTCATAATATTGAACCTTTAGCGTATGAGTGCCTGCGGTTAAATAGATTTCTTGATTAATAGAATGTACACCGTCACTCCAAAAATCTATTCTTTTCTTCCCATCTACATAAATCCGTACCCCATCATCAGCTTTTCCTGTTAGGCGATATTTCCCTGGACTTGAGATGGTTACCGTTTTCTCAAATACTGCCGAGAAATTGTCTTTTGGAATTTTTGGATCAGGCGAATTAGCCTTCCAATCGAATTTTACATTTGTATATGTTTTAGTTATCCCAGTTCCAGTAAAATCAATTCTGGGGTAGAAAGTAGCTTTCCACGCTCCATCCTCGGCCTTAGCGGAATCATCGTATATAAAAAATAATCCGAAGAATCCAAGAAAGAATATTATTAATGGAATATTCAATTGTCGAAATTTGATTTTTAAGCCCTCCTAAATAATTTTTTTGTCGATATATAAACTATTATCTTAAAGTTTCATAGAATTGTTAATACATAATATAAATATAGTAAAAAAGACCCAGTATAACAACTGGAGATATGTCCCAACTAGGGAATGTTTAGTTAAAATGGTAAATTTTATGTACATTTATTAATTAATATCGAATAAGTTATAGATAATCCTAGAAAGAGGTGGCAGGTATGAGTAATCAAATGTTGGAAATTCAAAAAATAAGAACTTTTTTTGAAACGGTTGATCAGGATACTTCCGTCGAGAAAATAAGAGCAATGGGACTAAGTTTGATTTCCATTATTGATGAAATGATACAACAAAATCATCTCCTCAAGGATAAATGGCTTGAGGCCAATGAAGATCTCCACTGGCTAAGAAAAAGGGCTGATGACTGGATGTTAAGGGCTATGGAAAAGGATTCCCAAGTTAATAAATAAAGTCTACTTTAGTATGATTAATAATTTTTAGGACAAAATATTATACAAAGTTAACTGAAATAGAAGGTGGTACTATGGCACTATGTGCTGATTGCGGACGGGAAGATATTTCATACTACTTAATAAATGGTTTTTGTGAGGATTGTATTGAATATAATAGTATTTCTGAATGGAATGATGAGGATGAAGATGGAGATGAAAATGGAGATACTGGCAATGTAATGCCCTTAGATCCTGTCCTTTATTTATTACAAACAGATGAAATTTGAGTTGAGTTTTTTGGAATCGGTGAGGAGTATAGTATTCCTCACCTTTTGCTTTTTACCATTGCACTTCTAAGAAATTTTATTGTTAGAGGTTTAATTCTCATTAGACGTCTGGCTTTTTCTTTCATAACAAAGATCAAATATTCCGTACTGTACCGGATATCTTCTTTCCGAATAAATTCTACGGTCTTTATATTATCCTTATCGACTCGTCTGATCTCAAACCAACCTCTTATACATGGATAAACAATGTGCTCCTGCCTAGGTATTTCATAGTGATTGGCTGGTATAGATTTAATGGAAGGTCTAGTATAAGTGATTACATTTGCCCGTTTTGTTTTCATTTTCCACATGGTGGTCACTCCTATATTTTTTCTGTATTCCTCTATGTCCAGAATAAGGATTCTACATTTGGACTGAAGCCAGTTTATGAATATCATTTTCTTTTGCCACTTCCATAAAGTAATGGAACCGAGGTTCTAGAGAAGTAAGTAAGCTGTCATCCACATGGTTGTCAATAAATCTTTTTGTTTCACTTAACCAGTCTTTTTTTTGTTCGTGTGTTAACCGTGAAGTTAATAGATGCCCACGTAAACGGCTGGCATGTAGAAACCGATTTAAGAAAGCAACCTTTAACCTTGTTTTATATGATTCATCATGGTTACATTCATGTAAAAATTCCATGAGTCGATTAAAGGAAAAAAAGAATTGCTCTGCAGGGAAATACTTTACACTCAGATTCTCTTTCCCACGCGATACAACGAAGTAATAATGATAATCCGCGAGTACGGTAATAACCTTAGCTGTCACATAGCATTGCATGACAAAAAGCTGATCTTCACCCACTACAGCCTTTGGATGGAATCTAAAATCATTTTGTCTCAGAAAAGAGAGCTTAAACATCTTGTGAGGTGCTAAAGAGTTAACTAAATTATCTTTGATAATATCAGCCTTCGGACGGTTCCCTTTTTTAAACATAGACCCAGGTACTTTGCGCCCATTGATACCAACATACTTGCCATAAATGACATCGGACTGATTTTTTTTTGCTTCTATATAAAGGCGTTCTAGCGCTTCTTCTCCTAGGAAATCGTCATTGTCCAGGAAAAGAATATATTCACCACGAGCTGCATCTATCGCATCGTTTCGTGGAATCATTGGGCCTCCTGAATTATCAATCCGATCAATTAGAACAATGTTACTCATTAACTTACTAAAGTTCTCAATAACTTCCTTACTATTATCTGTAGAGCAATCATTCACACAAATGACCTCAAATTCTGACGCATCCATCGTTTGGTGCATTAAGGAATCCAACGTTACATTCAAATGTCTTGCCGCGTTATATACAGGTATAGCCACTGTAACCTTTAACAAGTCCATTCCTCCAACTAGGTAGTCCAAAATAAATTTATATGTATTACTTTTTCACTTTTTGTATCAATATATAACAGAAGCATAAAAATAAGAACCTAACTTCGGGTTACACTCATTATTCCCGTATTAATCTCGTATTAATCTTGATTGTCTGTCTTATAACGCAAAAAAGGCCGCCAAAAGGCCGCCTTATGTTTTGTATTCACGTATTTAATACCATAAATTCCTGGAAAGCACGCGAATAAGATGACAACCGGATAAAGGATTTTTAATTAATAAGATATGGCTCGCTTACTTTGGTTGCCCCATAATCTATTAAATTCCGCTTTGCTGATTTTGGCATTCTTTTCCCCTGTCCAGCAATCATTATAGTAATAATTAGATTGATCAAGACCTGTTAGCACCAATGCATGTACTGAAAAACCATGCATACGTGAAACCAAAACAACAACCGGTTTATTATTTACTAATTGTTTTTCTATTGTTCCATTACTAGCACCTGTTAGGTTTTTGGCACTTCCAGCATATTCCTTTACTAATCCCATTAGGGCAGGAGGATAAATAGTCCATCCTGATCTTGTAAACGGATTCCCAACATAACCAAGGTTTGGATTACTTGAATGCCTTGGCATTTTTTTCGCTAAGGTGACTTTATCGACACGCACGCCTTTATACTGAAGCATCATTGTGACTGCAGTAATTTCACAACCTGTTGGCAGCTCTGGCCTTTGATTGATCAAGGGTACATTTAATTTAAGACTACTGACCTTAGATGCGTGGTTCCCGTAAACCGTTTTTGCTTGATATTGATACCATGAAAGAACGCGTTGTGTTCCTTTTTCTCTTTGAGTAGCCTGGGTCACATATCCTAAATTGTTTAGGGTATAGCTAAACTTGATATTTTTCCCGTGGGTGCCATACACCGTATTAGGGTAATACTCGTATCTAGTAAGATTTCGCTGGGTTCCTTTTTCTCGTAATATAGCATTTGACACATACCCGGAGGCATTAAAGTTCAGGACATATTTGATATTTTTCCCATGGCTACCATACACAGTGTTTGGGTAATACACATACCTCGAAAGAATTCTCTGCGTCTGTTTTTCTCGTAAAACTGCATTGGTCACATATCCAGAGGCATTAAAATTCAAAACATACTTGATATTTTCCCCATGGGTACCGAAAACCGTTTTGGGATAATAAAAATATCTAGCAAGAATTCGCTGCGTTCCCTTTTCTTTTAAAACAGCATTGGACAAATACCCGGAGGCATCAAAATACAAGATATATTTAATATTATTTCCTTGTGTTCCATTTACAGTGTCTGGGTAATACACATATTTTTGAGTGGACTTATTTGGTTTCGTCGTGCTTATTGCGTGAGCATAATTCCCTAAAGCAGGAAATAAAAGCACAAGGATCAATAAAGAAACAGATAATTTTTTACTCATTATTTTCCCCTTCCTAAAAAAAACTTAGATACTATTATTATAGCATTATACACATATAAGACTTTCTATAAATTTACCAAAATTCAGAAAGTTAAAAGCAACCATACGGGTGAAGTTTGCCTAAGAACAACATCCTTATCAAAACCTGTCAACGAAAAAAGCCCTCCATTTCAGCAAAAGGCTTAGATGGAGAGCTATTTTTCAAAGTTGTTTATTGATTTTCACCCTGCCCTGGATGTTTAAAATTTGTTAAAGCAGGAGTGACAAAAATCGAGTTAATATTATTTAACAGGACAATTTGATCAATTTTATTTTCATCTACATATTTCTGGATTGGCATTTTATTATAATGGCGTAAATCCAATACATGTATCTCTTTATAGTGAGGAACTAGAAATTGAACAAATGCATTGGCATAGGAATCTTTAATGACTAAAAGTTTTTTATTATTCGTATGATTCGGATTTGTAATCGTCAGTTGCGCAAAATCTCCGCCTAAATAGGCCTGGTAACGATTTGTGTACAGATCCTCCATGGTTAAAAAGTCCGTATTATATAAGCCACTGCGTGATTTTATTCCCCACTTCATTACGTACGGCTTGTGGTTTTCTTTAAGCTCCGCTACAAGGATTTTATCCGCCTTTTTTGCATTTGCACTTGTTGTTTTCCTCGCATCTGAACCATAGAACGGTTTGCCTTTTAATTCCCAAGAATACTCGTTATACTGCGAAATTGAATCTTTCATGTTTTCCTTATCAATAATTTCAGACATTACATTCTGATACGCGTAAAAAGCGGCCTTAGCTTGCCAGTGATGGTCTGAATAGAAAAACATATAGTCCTCATTCATATGTTTTTCTAAAGTAGCACGCGAGTCAATCGGATGGGTATTTTCATCTAGCTCCTTATATAAGAGGTCCATATTTTTTTGACCATAGCTTGGAAAATACGAGGGAAATTTATTCTCCATCATCGTCGGTTTATTTGGCATTAATGCGGTATAAACCCCAATGTTCTTTTTAGCTAAATCATCGGCCAACTCATTGATTCCACTAGCTATTCCTTTGGCATCAGCCGACGTTCCCTCTGCTATCTGGGATAATAAATAACCGTCATCCGACACATAGACATCATCAATAATATTTTGTCTAAGAAAATTCTTATTAATTCTGCTGTTGGTTTCGATAAACGTATCACGCATCGGAAATTGATCATTGTAATACTGCTCAAATCGCTTGGAGTACTCACCGGTAAGTAGATTTTCAGAGTTTAAATCAGGTCTTTGTGCTAAATTTCTATTTTCTAAAAGCGACATTGACTTTGATGGCGTTACAAAAGTAAAGATAAAGAAGCCAAAGATCGTTAGTAGGAAAATGGCAATCAAGGCGAGACCTTGTATATTAGCTTTTTTCATAATATCCTCCATACTTATTAAAACCGAAAATAAATAAATGGATTGAAGGTGGATGAAACCACGCTTACAAGCGTTAAAAAGAAAATAACAGCGTAACTTGCTGTGACAATGAGATCCCTGCTGCTTGTGACACCGACTGTTCCATGCTTTAAGAATCTGTCTTTGATGAAAGGGATAACAGGCATAGAGGCGATGATCGCAATCAAAAGGATAATTCCATATTGTGAAATATAAAAACTAGCTTGGCGGTCCCAGACAGGGTTTCCATTGGCACCGAACATAACCTTCAGATAATTAAACCCATAAGTAAATGTTTCTGCACGGAAGAACACCCAGCCAATCATAACAGCTAATAGTGCATAAAGATGTTGGAATACCCTCGGAATGCTTTTTATAAATTTCAGCAAAAAGGCTTTTTCTAACATAATCAATACACCGTAATAAACACCCCAGGCAATAAATGTCCATGCGGCGCCATGCCAAATCCCAGTAGCCAGCCAGACAATGAACAAGTTCCGATAGGTCTTAAAGGTTCCGCCGCGGTTCCCGCCTAACGGAATATATAAATAATCCTTAAACCACGTACTTAGTGAAATATGCCACCTTCTCCAAAATTCCGTGGCCGAACGAGAAATATAGGGATAGTTAAAGTTTTCAAGAAAATCAAAGCCAAACATTTTTCCTAAACCTATCGCCATATCGGAATAACCCGAAAAGTCAAAATAGATTTGTAAGGAATAAGCAATGATTCCAATCCACGCCAGACCAACAGATAACTCACTTGCAGGCATTGAGAAAATTTGATCAGCCACCCAGCCGCAATTATTGGCTATAATCATTTTTTTCGCTAACCCTATGATAAACCTTTTGGTACCTTCAGCAAATTTCGGTAACGATTCTTTTCTGTCGGTAATTTGGTCGGCCACCGTTACATAGCGAACAATTGGTCCTGCAATAAGTTGCGGAAACAAAGCTTTATACATCGCCATGTTAATCAGATTTTTTTGCGCCTTCCCGTCTTTCCTGTACACATCAATAACATAGCTTAGTCCCTGAAACGTAAAAAAGGAAATCCCTAACGGAAACGGGATGTTGCCTAATTCAATCGTCGTTCCAAACAAGTTATTTATGTTATCTACAATAAAGTTGGCATATTTGAAAATAATCAGAATAGAAAGATTAGCAAAGACAGTAAGGCCTAACACCCACTTTACCAATACACGTTTCTCTCTATTTTGATCAACTAGCAGTGCAAAAACATAATTAAGAAGAATGGAAAGAAATAAAAACAACACAAACTTTGGTTCGCCCCATGCGTAAAAAAACAAACTTGCCAAAAGTAAGATCGTGTTCCTTAACTTTCTGGGTGAAAAAAAATATATAGTTAGTGTAAGAGGCAAAAATAAAAATAAAAATACTGTTGAACTAAATAGCACGATTCTTATCCTCCGTATATGTACCTTTTAAGCCTTTTGGGGCTTTTAACCGCATTTTACAAGTTTCTTGCTTGATTAATAACTGTTTCGTTGTAAGTCAGGATTTGATTGATGCCGTCTAGACTTGTTTAGTTTTCATACAAATTCTGTCACACTCCCTGAAATTCCGAAAATATTCATATAAGATTTTATCAATGATTAGTTGATATGTATAGAATTTGTTAACTTATAAAAAATATACAACTAAAGGAATACACTAATTATAACCAGCATAAAAGGGCTCCCATTACGGAAGCCCTTTTGACAGATATCTAATTCGCCCTTGCTAAAACGGTAAACTTACTTGCCAACACTAAGAGCCGTAACATATTTACTAGCTACATAACCAACTCTTCCGCCTATGTCAACAACATAGTAGTCTTTTTCCTTTTTGAAAAAATAGTATTCTTGATATTTATTAATATAGCCAATTACCTTACCTGCAGTGGATTTGTCGACAATAGGTGCCTTTTCTCTCATTTTAATAATACCGGTTTTCGACTGATTCGCGGCCCAGCCGCTTTGTGCTTGCTTGATCAGCGCGATCACCGATTTCTTTTCGATATAACCGGTTCCTTTACCAAATTTAATCCCATACCACGTGCCTTGATTCGAAACAATATGAAGGATTTGGTATTTCGTCAAGGTTCCAATCGCAGCTGTTTTTGACATACTATGATAGATTGTCACATCTGTTTTACTCTTAAAATACTTAGCTGACGCCTTAGCTTGATGATTTTTATTCACAATGGCTGCTAAGTCGGCAATCACCCTTTGTGACTTCTCATAGGAAATACCATTTGTCATAATCGCTAAGACAAAGGGGGTTTTGTCATAAACGATGGCCGCGTCATTATAGATTCTTTCATTCGGGATCATCCCCACCTTGTGGGCGACGGCAACTCCCTTAATCCCACGTGGTATAGTAGTATTATAGACTGTCTGTTTCAAATAACCAACGAGTTCTTTGCCAAGCGGACTCTTCTCAGAAAATTGATAAAGTCTTTTCGCATAAATCGTTAAATCATTGGCAGAGGTTAAATTTCGTCCATTCGGATAAGCATACTGACCGCCAACGCTTTTCATATACTTGATAAAATTCCCCTGGCCCACTCGTTCCTTTAACATAATGAAGGCAATATTATCACTATAAATCATCGCTTTTTTGACAAGATCTCTGATTGTATAATAGGTTCCCACCTTTTGTTTTTGGATAACGCCGCTGCCGCCATAATAATGATAGCTTTTATACTTTAGTTTCTGATTTAGATTGATCTTTCCTTGAGAAGCCTGCTCCATGATATAAAGGGCGAGAGGCAGTTTAATCGTACTAGCCGCCCGACCGGAGGTTTTTCCTTTCATTTGGAACACTTCCCCCGTCATTAGATCCTGATACTGCAGCGTAACTGTCCCGCCAGATTTTTTTATATAATTAGTAAGTTCAACAGATAACTTATTTGAAAAATCCTGATGTGCCGTTAATTCTGCTGCACTCGCATGTTTGCTCGGCATGATTACGGAAAACAAAATTAATGCAATAAAAATTCCCTTTAAAAAATGCCCTGCCTTCAACTCTTTCCCCATCCTTTTCCAGATATTATCTTTCTTAAATTTTACCAAAATTAGCAATATATTAATATAAGTTTTGAGTAGAATCTTGTCGATTTCTATGCAAAAAAGAGCCTATCTATAAATCAATATTCTTGATTTTAGATAGGCTCTTTTTAAATAAACTTCTTTTCTAGCATATTGTCCCTGGGGAATTTTTGTTTAGCTTACTCTATTATGATGGATTACACTATTTTGTTAACAACAATTCGTGTAAAAAGTTTTTCCAAATTATCCAGTTAAAAAATATGTAAGTACTTCAAATAAATGTATTAAATTTCGATAATTTCTGCTATTCTATAGGTTGGTTCTAAATAACGTTATGGAGGAAAATTAGATGAGAGCTGAAAAGAATAAAAAGAAAAAGAAAACATGGCTCCGCTTAACTGGAATTGTTTTATTACTACTTATAATTGGAATTGGGGTTTACGCCTATTCAGTATATAGCTCATTAACAACTGCTGTCGAAACGATGCATCACCCTGTCGATCGAAAATCCGACAAACGTACCGAGGAAGTATCATTACAAGAAAAGGAGCCTTTCTCGGTATTGCTCTTGGGTGTGGACCAGCGTAAAGGCGATAAAGGTCGTTCTGACACCATGATTGTTTTGTCAGTGAATCCAAAACTAAATTCTGTAAAGATGTTAAGTATTCCACGTGATACCCGAACAGAAATAGTTGGTAAAGGCACCGAGGATAAAATCAACCATGCCTACGCATTCGGCAACGAAGAAATGGCGATGAACACGGTTGAAAATTTCTTGGACATTCCCATTGATTATTTTGTAAAAATAAACATGGAAGGCTTTGAGGATATTGTTGATGCGGTTGGAGGCATAACGGTAAACAATGATTTAGACTTTTCTCAAGGCGGTTACCATTTTCCTAAAGGTCAAGTAACTTTAGATGGCAAAAAAGCGTTAGCCTTTACTCGGATGAGACATGAAGACCCTCGTGGTGATTTTGGGCGCCAATTACGTCAGCGTGAAATTATTCAAGGTGTTTTAAGAGAAGGTGCGAGCCTCTCATCGCTTACTAAATATCAAAGTATTTTTACAGCCCTTGGCAATAATGTGAGAACAAATCTTACATTTGATCAAATGATGGATATTCAAAAGAATTACCGTAGTGCGGCTGGTAACGTTGAGCAAATGACAATAAAAGGCGGCGGGACGAAAATTAACGGAATCTATTACTACATCGTTCCGCAAGAAGAAAAACAACGGATTCAAAGTGAACTGAAAACACAACTAGATATAAAATAGCAAAAAAACCTCTGCCGAGATAATAATTGGCAGAGGTTTTTTTTGCTATTTAATAATTCACCCGAATCGAAACACAAAGGCATCAAATTATAGTAAAATGAACTTCCTTTCCTTCAGTGTCCATCACTCGTGGACAAATTAGGGGTTTTGTCCACGGGTGGTGCCTGACACCTTATTATCACGGTTTTGTCATGAAACTAGTAAGCTATTGAAATATTTGTGTAATATTATTGTGGTAACTTTTATATAATAGAAGGAAGGGGTTTTCAGTTATGAAGAAATTCCTAGTCATGTGTAGTTTGGCAGGTATGTTATTATTCGGAAGTAGCAACGGCGCATCAGCAGCATCCAATACATATAAAGTTAAGAGTGGCGATTCGCTTTATCGTATTGCAAAAACATATAAAATCTCCGTGAACACATTAAAACAATGGAATAAACTTAAATCAAATACTATTCACCCGAATCAAATATTAAAGATTACTAATGTACCAGCTAGTAAACCTGTTGTTAAGAAAGCCAGCACTAGTGCAAGTAAAGCACCAAAGTTAAAGGTAGTTAAGACTTTAACAGTTAGTGCAACTGCCTATACAGCGAATTGTAAACGATGCTCTGGCATCACAGCGATCGGTTTAAATCTAAAGAAAAATCCAAACCAAAAGGTCATCTCTGTAGACCCTAAAGTAATTAAGCTCGGAACAAAGGTCTATGTTGAAGGTTATGGCTATGCCGTTGCCGGCGACACTGGCGGTGCCATTAAAGGGAAAAAAATTGATATTTTCGTTCCTACTCATAAAAGTGCGATTCAATGGGGTAGGAAAACAGTGAAAGTACAAATATTAAAATAAGCAAAGTCCCAAGTGAATGAACTCACTTGGGACTTATTATTGTTTTAATGAATTGTTAAAACTTAAGGCAATATTGGTTCTGATATTGGTTCTGATATTGGTTCTGATATTGGTTCTGTTATTGGTTCTGCTATATCAATAATAAACACTACAGTTGTCTTGTTGCCGGCCGCATCAGTAACCACTAATGTATGTGTTCCCTCTGCACTAACAACTGTTCCTGTTTTCACTGCTTCTCCATCCAATGTTGCTTTTCCTTCATTAAAAGAGATCTTCACATCTTGGCTGTAGCTTTCGTTATTACTTACTCCGCTAACCACTGGTGCTGTTTTATCAATTGTAAACACAACAGTTCTCTTATTGCCAACAGCATCAGCTATCGTAACTCTGTGTGTTCCTTCTGAAGTAACAGCCTTTCCTGTTTTCACTCGATTTCCATCTAACCACGCTGTTCCTTCTTTAAAGGCGATAGTAACATCCTTGTTGTAGAATGCGTTATTACTTACTCCGCTCACTACTGGCGCTGTTTTGTCAATCGTAAACACAACAGTTGTCTTGTTGCCAGCCGCATCAGTTAACACCACTGTGTGTTTTCCTTCTGCTTTCACAACGGTTTTTGTTTTTACTGACTTTTTATCAATTGTCGCTTTTCCTTCTTTAAAGGAGATCGTAACATCCTTGTTGTAAACTCGGTTATTACTTACTCCGCTAACCACTGGCGCTGTTCTGTCCAGCACAACTACCGTTTTAGCCTTGCTGATATTTCCAGATTTATCTTTAGCAGTAAAAGATAATTTTAGGCCAGCCTTTTGTTTCGGAATCTTGACCTTAAATGTTCCTTTGGAATCCGCAGGTTTTGCTGTATACCTTTTTGACCCAATCGCAACAGTGACCGTGGCTCCTTTTTCTGTTTTACCAGATACTTCAATTGTTTTGTCTGAAACAGTATAAACCGTTGGAACGGCAGGAGCTTTGATGTCCATATTTTTGTAATATGGTGCGGCTAACTGATTAAAGCTTTTTTTCGAGGAAACGATCATTACTTTCGTCCTCGTCTTTACCTTACTGAACAATTCTCTTACCTCTTTATTATGCATCCGGATACATCCGCCAGAGACATATTTTCCAATCGAACTTTCATTATTGTTACCATGTATTGCGTACGGATATCCGCCATTCTCCTTTTTACTTAAACCCATCCAGCGGTTTCCTAATGGATTACGCGGATCGCCGCCAGCAATATGTTTTTTATAGTAAGGTCTGTTTACAATTTTTTCTCTTATGTAAAAAGTTCCCTCCGGGGTGAGTCTTGAAGTTCTTCCTGTTGCCACCCTGTATGTTTTGATTAATTTACCATTCTCGTAAAATGCGAGTTTATTAACCTTTTTGTTAATAATAATTAGTTGTTTCTTGGTGGTACTAGCCTCAGCCTCTTGGGCGTTGGGAAAAACTGAAAATCCCAAGCATAAAATAATAAATCCAATCAGAAAACGTTTAAACACAAGTACATCCCCCTTAAAAATTTCCATTTATTACTACAATACCATAATTAATGTTTTAATAGAAAAGATTAACTCTATATATATTTCGGCAATTTATTACAAACTTCTCGCATCATAAAAAAACAAAATTCACCATAAAAAATAAGAAGATCCATTGAATCATGGTGCCTGACACCACAGCAACACCAATAACACAAATAACGTCATTTCTCGGGAAATACCACCAATTATTTTGGGATTGACGGGCATTGTTTACTTTATGTAGAAAAGTTAGAGAAAATATGGATTTATTGTCGCTTTTTGTAGTAGGATATTAATAGTTTCAAATCATTCTAAAAAATGACAAAAGAGGTTGCCGGACTCACCTGGCAACCTCTTTCCTTTTATTCTACACTTTGCGTCAATTCTGCCATTTGACCTTCCTGAACCATCGTTAACTGGCTCATTAATCGTTTTTGGTGTACTTTTTCTAAAATAAAGAGACTCAAGTGGATAAGTAAAACACCAAGAGTGAAATATTCAACCGCATAATCGATATAGTACCATGAAAGAGTTGCTGTGATATCGTATAAAGCATGGACAATAACTGTTAGCCAAAGGTTCCGGGTCCATAATAGGATAATTCCAAACATCAATCCCATATTTGCGAAGGTTACAATCGCCCCAATTCGGATCGCCCATGGCTCCTCTGTATCGAGCGTATGGTCTATGCCGAAAAGAATAGAGGTGATAAACAGCGCAGCCATTAGAAAAACATCTCTTGAGCCACTTTCCCAACGCCGCGGAAACAACTTTTTACATACCACAAGCAGTAGAATGATATAAGCTAGCCGCCAAACCTCTTCCAGTCCAGCCAATGTGTCGTTATATAGATCATATCCAATGGTATCTACCTTTTCAAAAATGGACCAGACTGGATCGTCTGGAAGGCCAGCATCCACTCCATCTTCCACATCAAAGGATTGCGACTCCGTATAGTCTTGAACATATTGATCATAATCCTCATTAAAATCCTCAAATGTGATACTAGAGTACACATTAACAATCGTACTTCCAAGGAAGAAAATGAGAAAAGCACCAGTGAATTGCAGCATGATCTGGCGCGGGCTTTTCTGATGACCCTGCTGATTCCCAAGCCTCCGGTAAAGCTTCCAACCGATAAAAAAGGAGGACACCATGACGGCATCATATAAGGTGCTGGCCATAGAACTGTAACGAGTAAGATAAAGAAGAACCTCTGCCCCGATGGTTACAATGATCATTGCAAATAGCAGCTTTTTTGAAATCGGTTTTGTTAAATTCGTTATCATTCTCATCATTCCCTACCTGAAAAATTTGGCGGAGAAATCCCGTTTCCCCTTACCTGCCCAATATCTTTACTGCAATGATCCCGAACGCATTAAATAAAAGCAGGAAAAAGAAACAAGCAATCGTCCACTTCCATTTTCTCGTCACGAAATGATCCCCTCTTTTTCAAAAAATATATTAGTAATAATTTAGCATATTGGTAGGTAAATATCACGAAAATAATGATTGCTTTTTATTACCATAAAAAATTTACCGATAGTCTTCTATTCCAAATGTTCGAAACATATATTTAATCAAAATAAAAAGTTTGATAGAGTCTCAAAAACCGATCAAGCTTTTCTTTTAAAAATTTACAAAGGGCCTCTTCCGATTTATACCTATTTATATAAAAATTCACAATTAATAATTACGAGATAGGAGAATGTTACTATGAGACGTCTTTTTTCGATCATTGTTTTAATCGTTTTGATTTTTATTCTATCAGCCACAAATCCTGAGCGCTCTGCCTATATCGACTGGGCCAATCACAAAACAATGGATAAATCTTCGAGTTTGATAGAAAAGGGATTATTATCTGTTGCTGGGAAATCCATTTATGATGCGGGAACAACGCAAAAGGATTATTTTATTTTCTCGATCTACAAAACCGATTTTTCCGAAGTAGGTCTGGGAAAAGTCACATCGATTGGCATCTTCAATAAATTCATTACCATCTCGAGTAAAAAATAATCAAATAATCAAAAGCCGGTCTCATTAGGGACTGGCTTATTGTTTCTAAAAGGCTATGTTAAAGCTTATTGTTAATTTTGGCACCCTGTTGAATGGAGCGGAAATCAACAGGCAAGTTTAACAGAGCCAATCAAAAAAAAGACCAAACATCAGCAATAGCCCGTGTTTGGTCCTCTTTCATTTATTCAACTTTTTCTACTTGAAAAACGGGTACGCGAACAGATTCGCCGTTTTCGTCGGTAATATTCTCATAACTATTGAAAGTACCAATAACGGTATAATTCTCATAGATTGTGAAATCGGAATCTCCCTTTAATAACAAATACGTTTTCTCCCATAGTCCCGTGCTATTGTTATAGGTTTCCGATAAGGTTACCAAGGCCCCTCCATTTTGGACTGAATCTGCGAAAGCAGTGAAGCGAACCTTCTCCCCATAATAGTTGGCTATATCAGTGACTTGTATATCAACATAGTCTACCTTTATACTAGAAAACTGATATTCCCCACTACCATCGGGTTCGAAGTAAGCAAGCTCCCCTTCACCCTGTCCAACAGGATTATCTACAACCAATACTTGCTCTGATTCGAAAGTTAGCTTATCCGCTTCCACATCGAGGATCTTTACCATCGAACCGCCGCTGACTTCATAGGCTATATAATGATGCTTCCGTTCGGATGACTTCGCCTCAATATAAAGGACTGGATTGTCAGAAGTGCTGAAGTTACTATTAAAAGCCAACTTATTAATGGACGCTGCCCCTTCGATCGACCCCTCGGTTACAACCATTGCTTCCTCTCCCGTAAGCTTGCCAAAATATATGCCGCCGTCCGTGGAGATTGCTGCAACAACGCTGTCTGCGCCCCATTTGTTTTTTGCATTTATAACGTTCGGAAACTCTTTTCCTGGATACAGACGTTTTAAAACGCGAATAGGTTCATATTTATCCCAAGCAAGATTGGCACTCGCAATTGATTCAGTCGTGTCCTTTAGTGGTTTTAATGCTTCATAGATCCTGATCGCATCCTCGTATTTATTAGCCTCTGTGAGATTCTCCGCTTTAACGAATAGATCAGAGGTTGTTTTTTCAATATAAGGAAATACATCGGCACCATTCATATTCGCTTCTAACTTTTTGATTGAATTTGCGGCTTCGGCAAATGCGCCATAATCCTTTTTATCAATCGCAGCCGTTACAATCCTTAACAAGTTCGAATCAAGAGTTTGCTCAAGCCAGCTAGAATCCAACGACAATATTCTTAGTGCACTAAACTGCCTGCTCCCCTCGTCAATAATCGATGAGACAGTGCCAGTTTCAACCATTTTATTTATCTTTGCCGCGTAATAGTTTTTGAATGAAGATTGGATTGCCTCTGTCTTAGCTGACGAACGACTGCCGTAATATTCTGTTGGAATCTTATTGAGGACGGTAAATATCTCCTCCTCTTCAGAAATGTCATTAGCCGTTTCATTCATTAATTTATCAAGATTTTCCTTTTTAATCGTGGAAAAATAACCCTTCATATCCGTATCTAGCTTCGTCAACGCCACCATTTCCCCGTACATATCCTTTTGAACATTAGTGCCTGACACCCACTTTTTCTCGCTTGCCTTCCAACGATCGTATATTTTAATGAGGTTGTCGAGGTCATTTCCTTCATTATAATCAGCAGCTTTTTCATCTAGATCTTCCATGACTTCACGAATCGGTGACAGAATAGATAGCATGAAATTGATGTCTTTGTTATGGTCAGTGACAGAAACATTTAGCTTTGCGGCACGGAACTTTTCCTCTGCAGCGACTAATTCACCTGACTTAAATAATTTTACTGCTTCATTGTAGGTGTCAATTTTTTCATGTGCCAAAACGATTTTTGCGCTAACCAGCCCAAGCAAGATAACAAGCATTAACAGGAAAAAATTCCTAGACATATTCACTTTTCGATAAACGGTAAATTTAAACATATTGAGTAAGATCCTTTCTACGATACGAACTGCTTGAAATCAGGATCGTAATGATACTTCACCATAACTAAACGCTTGGTTTTTTCCTCTAGACTGCCCCAATCAACTTCCGGGTTGGAATAGATTATACTGCACAGTCGTAAGAACCGGTCCTTTGGGAAATATTCAAGGAATTCCTCGATGAAGTCTGAAAATTCTAGGATGTACAGTTTCATTCTTAACGCTGAACCGGCCACAGAAATGAGTGAATCCATTCCAAAATCGCTGACAATGGCCTCACGATACTTAATAAAATAGGCAATACACTTTTTCGTAAAAAGCGTCCGATTAATTTTTAACACCTCAAGTGCATATTTTACAAAATTCGAATCATAGGATGAAGGAATAAGGGGTTCTAGTTCAAGCTCCATATCACTTCTTAGAACGATTTCATTCAAGACCATGATACGGCGGATTTTCACTTGATCACTCGCAATAAAATCGCCAATATCGCGGAGCTTTTCATAGGCTGGGGCTAGTCTCTCAGCATGAACATCCTCTTTCGCAAGTTCACTGTCATATTGAATACCTGCGGCAATTTTTCTAAGGTCGATTCGAAGTAGTTTTTTCAATTGCATGAAATACTCACTTTTCATGTAGATGGAGGTAAGAATGACATATCCAATGACAAACACTACCCCGGCAATTAACGAGTAATATAACATTTTTACCGTTGGAGCAGCCAAAATACCTACACAAACAAACATTAAGATCCATATCGCTTCCGTAAATACACGGTTTTTAAAAATCGATTTTACGAGCGTTTCAATTCCGATAAAATCTGAACCGCAATTCTGGCATTTTTCATCCCCTAAAACGGAATAACGGTTGCATTTTTTACACATCTTTAGCTTTTGAAATCGATATTTTGTTCTTTTTTTCTTGGAGAGCTGGACGGCCTGTTTAGCCAATCGAATCACCTTCATTTAGCATGATGACTAATTCATCATCAATACCTTCAAAATCACCGCTATTTCGCTTATTTTTTATTAATTTATAGGTTTTCCAACAAAGGATTATAACTAGAAGACTAGTGAATACCACACCGTACATTTTACTTCTCCTTCCTGAGATCATTTTATATGAAAACCAATTATCCACAAATAATCCCAGATAGTTTCCAATAAATACATTACTTTATATTATAATAGTAGAATTATAATATATCTAGGGAATAATTGTTTCGGTATATAATAGGAAAGTGGTAGAATAGTTGTACAATGCAATAATTGTAATTATTACCCGAAATAGGAAAAATGCAGTGGGGGTTGCACACAGATGTTAAGAAAATGTATCAGTAGTTTAATCGTAGTTGCGTGTCTATTCTGGAATATTTCCTTATATAATGTACACGCTGCAAGTCCGTTAAATTCCACTTCTCGAATAGAGGGAATGCTTGTCGTTGATGTGAGTAATTCCATGAAGAGCAGTGATCCAAAGAATATCAGTAACGAAGCGATGAAGATGTTCATTGATATGGCCTCCTTTAATGGCGATAAAATTGGTACCATCGCTTACGCTGACGAAGTCATGCGTGAAAAAGCGCTTGTCAAAATCAAGTCAGAACAGGATAAGAAGGACCTAAAGTCGTTCATCGACTCCGTTCAAAAATATATGTACACCGATTTATCAACCGGGGTTAAGGAAGCCGTCAACGTATTAGATAGTAGTCACGAGCAAGGTTATTACCCACTGATCGTGCTGCTTGCCGACGGGAATAACGAACTAGACCCAAAGAACTCCAAAACTGAAAAGCAAGCGGAAAAAGACCTAAACCAAGCAGTCGCCGCCGCTAAAGCGAAAGGATATCCAATCTATACGATTGGCTTAAACGCTAATGGCAAGCTAAATAAACAGGTTCTCACAAATATAGCCAAGAGCACGAATGGGGAATTCTTCGAAGCAAGTTCTGCCGATAAATTGCCAGGCATCCTTAGTGAAATTTTCGCCAACCATTTAAAATTAAAAATCGTTCCGATTAATCAAATAATAGGTAATGGTGATTTTCAAGATATCAAAATAAATGTCCCCAATGAAAATGTATTAGAAGCCAACATCTCATTAATGTCAAACCATCCGGTCGAGGTTAAGCTCGTTGACCCTTCCGGTAAAGAGCTCGCCATCCCTTCAGACCAAGTCCTACTTTCAAAATCGAAAACCTACTCTATGGTCAAACTGCTGAAACCAGTTCAGGGAGATTGGACACTGAAGGTTAAAGGGGTAGCAAAGGACAAAATCGATATCAACCTTGTTTTCAATTATGATTTACAGTTGAAGCTAGATAAGCTTGCTAAGCAAAGTTACAAGGCGGGCGAAACAGTTAAGATCCATTCCTTTTTTGAAGATAATGGTACACCTATCGCTGATAAAAGCATTTATCAATCAATGAAATCGACTCTATATGTGAAAGATCTCGATCAAGGGAAAAACGAGGAAGTAAGCTTAACAGCGGATGACCAAGGCTTTTCGGGTCAATTTAAGTTAGGAAACTCAAGCAGTTATGAAGTAGTGGTAAAAGCGGAAGATAATAGCTTTTTCCGTGAAACGCAGCCGCAAAAAATAACGGTGCAAAAAACAGCCAAGACATCTGTAGCAGCTAAAACCACTCAACCAAAAGAAGAGTCGCCGTTTTCATGGCTTTATGTGGTTGCTGGGGTGATTGTGCTCATTCTTCTTGCCGTATTTGCTTACAACAAGTTAAGGAAAAAGCAAGGTTTTAGTGGTCAAATCGTTGTGGAAGTAAAAGACGAGGATACTGGTAAACGCTCAAATCCGCAATACAAGCCATTAAAAGGTTTTAAAGGGAAGTTTCAGCTGCATCAGCTGCTGGGATTGCATCCTGAATTCGCTGAAACCAATCAAATTATCTTCAAGCCGCATGCTGGGGATTCGCTCCTGCTGATCAACAACTCGGACTGTACGATTGAAAAAAGCGGACGGGCAATCGATGCCAAGAAAGGTCAGCAGATCAAACGAAATGACCGTCTTCGCATTGTGTTAAAGAAGGTAAATAAGTCCATTTATATTGAATATATAAGCTAAGCGGTTTTCGGTGTCAGGCACCGAAAAAGGAATCCTAATCAAATTATTTTTCGTCTATATATATTAGTAGTTCACAGCTAGGGAGGTATAGTTGCATGAAAGCAAGTGTAAGAGAACATATTTCACAGTTGGATGTTTCCCAAGGTGGAGGAATCATTTCAGAGAAGATTCGCGTTGACACGATTGACAATCCAATGCTTGTGATTGGCCTTGGTGGTACTGGTATTGATGCTCTATTAAGACTCAAGTATCAGGTAAATCGCCGCTTCAAGCTTCCAGAAGATCCAATTACAAAAAGAAAAATGGAGAAACCTAAAAACATTGAATTTTTAGCCTTTGAAACAAATGAAGCTGAACGTAATAAAAAATACCCTGCAGAAAACGGTATTGGATTAGATCCATTTAAAGAATTTGTACTTCTTTCAAATCCAGAAATTGGCGGAATTCTGAATGATCGTAGTAAGCTTGAACCTTATATTACGGATTGGCTATCTCCAGAACTATTGATAACCGATGGCATCAATGGTGCATCTGGTGTGCGCCAAGCAGGGAGATTACTTCTTTTTACAAAAATCAATCAAGTTGTTCAAACAATACAAAGAAAGATTGAAGGATTACTTGAAGGAACTAATAAAAAGTTAAATATATTTTTATTGACAGGACTCTCAGGAGGAACAGGAAGCGGTTGTTTCCTTGACATCGCCTATATCACCAGGGGGATCATTGAGCGCCAGTTTAATTCAACAGGTGTTGACAAAGTCAATATTCTTGGTTACCTCTTTACTCCAGATGTCAATTTATCAAGAAGAGGACTTAGCTCACACACGGTCGAATACATCGAAAAAAATGGCTATGCTGCTTTAAAAGAGCTTGATTACTGGATGAACTGTGATGAAAGACATGAAAAGTGGCAAATGAAATATGGCAACCTGCTTACAGTCAATTCACCAGCGCCGCCGTTTAATCTATGCCATTTGATTTCCGCTACCAATACGGAAGGGAAAAGGCTCGAGAACGCATACGATTACTGCATGAATGTCACCGCTGAAAATATTACCAACTTCATGGCCAATGAAGAAAGACACTCAGGTGAAGAATTTGCCATTCACGATTATATCAGCAATATTGGAACCAATATCGCGCAAATGACTAAGCCATATGCAGCCAACTACCAATACAACATAATTGGTGCCTCGATGGCAGAAATCCCAATCGAAGAAATGACAACCTATGTTGCCTATAAATTATTCGATAAAATGAACAATATGTTTGATTCCAATCCAGATCAAACTGAAGTCGAGCAATTTGCCGAGAAACTTCGGATTGATCCAGATTCCGTTCATCAACGCTTCAATGAACGCGTTCCAGAACCAGTTTCTGGCTATGAAAATAGTGACCGTTTCTCATACAATAACGTAATTAAAACATCAGTAATGAATCTAGATGAGGAACTAGAAAGAGAGTTTCTATTGAAAGCCAAGGAAGAGTATCGTAAATGCAAAAAGCAGCTTCCAGGCGGGATTATGGAAGAGTTTCAGCGCCAAATCGAAAGATTGTTCTTACATCCAAAAAAGGGTCCGATCTATGCTTCTCGCTTGATTTACTCTAAAGATGATTTTTGTTTATTAGCAACATTGCAAGCATATATGGAAGGTCTGCGCGATCGCTTAGAACGTTTGCCAAAAGCGATTCACTCTGAAAAGGATTATGCTGACAATAAATTAGAGGATGCTAAGAGCGCATTTATTTCAAAGGAAAAGAAAAAGAATGCCTATATTGAGGCCAAACTGAATGAATTTTATTTGAGAGCGGAAAAAGAGCGACTTGAAGAGATGATTGAATTCTACGAGGATTTGTATCAACTCTTAAACAATGAGAATTCTAAAATATATGAGATTTATCGGGAAATTTTAGAAAAACTTAAGGATATCTTCCAAAAGAATGCAGATATACTTGTAAAAGGTGAAGAAGTCAAACATGGAAACAACACCACTTATTACTGGCACCTAGTTAGTGTCCCAGATGTCGCACGTGAAATTCAACGGATTTTCGATTCAAAAGATGGAGAATTATTAATTCAGCAATGGGCACAAATGCTTCTTAATAATTCAATCCACTGGGTCAAAGAAAGCGATATTGATATCGTTGGTACCGTATCAGAATTTTTATCTGAGAAGTTTGGTGATTTGATTACTAGGTCCATGGAAGACTTTTTAAGGATGAAATATGGGGAAGATATGCCGATTGACCAAATTATCGAGCAAAAAATTGCTGGCAGGTTAGACAGTGATGCTACACCAGTATTTGATCTTAAAAATAGCACAGGACAATTGCACTTCCCTAATTGGGGGTTTGTTTCTGTACCTGTCCAGGCACCTAATATTTTCAAAGGAATTGACAACTTTAAAAAACATGCCTTACATCATGAAAATTTCACCATTAAAAGAAGTGAATTGAAGAACCGAATCTTTTGGTTGAACACGAAAAATGGTATTCCATTATTCGCCTATGGACAACTTCAAAACTTTGAGAATTCCTATGAAAAAACAATTACGGAAAAAGAAGGCGTGGGACGCCATCTCGTGCAAACGAATAAAGAGAACTGGACGTACCTCCCATCACCTATTCCGGAAAAATCATGGGGTGAAACGTACTATAATGACCGTGTAAAAAAATATAATGATACTGTCCGTGAATTGTTTGATAAGGCAAGAGAATTCGGTTGCATTACAGAAAAGGATTCCGAGCACAATACGAGTGCAAGATTTAAGTGCTATTTTACAAAGGAAATCAGCATTTCAGACCTTTATGCACGTTACGATGCCGATCCTAAACATATAGATAAAGCAAGCCCTGGAATCCTAAAGCAGATTCTTCGTGATTTAAAGGAAATGTTTGAGGGCAATATGGAATCTGTAGGATCTAGTGACATATTTGGAAGCACCAGCCTTGAGCTTGCCAAGGAAAACTTCATCCGCTCTCCTAAGCAGATTGAAAAGGTAAAAGCTGAGGTTAGAAAGTATAGCCTGCTTCAAGAAAAGATTAATGAAATCGAAGCTTATTTAGAGGGTCAAATAGAAAAAGAAGCTTCCCTAAAATCCTTCATTCAGGCTATTTATACCAAGACAATTCGTAAAAGAGGTGCTCTTTATGTTTATGATAAAGAGATTGAGGAAGATGCTTGGGAGCCTTTCGTTAACCTATTGAAGACAACAAAGTTTGTTGAGTATGAAATATATCAAACTTTTAAGGCATTAGGTCCGAAACAGATGGATCAACTGCAAAAGAAAATGGATCGCCGCTTCAATGACCTGACTAGTCAAGAAAATACTAATGAGCTTGTTGCTGCTTTAGAAGAAATGTCTGTAACCTATTCAAAGGAAAAAGAGGCCCTTGATTACGACTACAAGAGTTTGGTCAATGGCGAAGAATTATATAGTTTCTACAAAGAAATAATGCTTATGGTTAATGAAATGCTTGGTCAATTGAAATCATAAGAAAAATAATAACAGATACTTTTACTTAGGCCACTTGCAGCTTTTGCATGTGGCCGCCTCTAATCACACCCATTCTTTTATAAATAGGGGAATGTTTTTTTAACGGGGGGAAACAGCTTTGAAAGAACTCTTACAAAAATACGCAAACACCTTTTCAAACCAGCTGGAAAAAATGACATTAGAGGAAAACGAACAGCGCAGTGTAAACCATCCCATTGTCTTTTTATTTCTAGGCGACTCTGTCAAGGAAGCCATGACATCCATCATGACTATTAATGAAGAAAAATGGCATAACAGCACGGGTGTGTTATATTTCCATGCCTATCAAACCAATACCATCAGCCACGATAACGTGTTATCCATTCAACTTCCAGGCCATCAGTTTGATCCCAAAACCATTCGTAGAAGCATTTACGAGTCCTTTTATCGGGATGAGAATTTGCTGATTGAACTAAATAAAACCTTCCGTAAACTTTCGTCCAAAATTGCTGAGTACGGAAAAGTCTATTCCTCACTTGTTAAACTAAACCTATGTGTGGTGACGGCCGTCGATGACCCTGCAAATATCCTGATTCAAGAATTTACTTTGCTGTTAAAAAGTATTTTACAAGAGTCTTTTCGACAAGTGGAAGTAGATTTGTATGGATTAATAAAGGAAAAGCAGGATGGCGAAAATTTTGCTCTCTCCACTTCACTGGGGATTAGTTTTTTTAATGAGTTAAATCAGTTTCAACACGATAAATACACTTTTGAAAAAGAACTTCAGATAGAAGAAGATCTGCGGCTCCCAGTCGTTCACCCTCCTTCCCCGCTCTTTGACATGGTGTATTTGTTAAGCGATAAAAATGAAGATGGCTTAATTTCAAGTGATGCCGGGAAGCAAAACTACGAAATTATTAGCAATCTAAATCTCTTAAAAAACCGAAAAATGATTACCGATTATCATGAAAAGATGGACAGCTATAATCATCAGGACTTTAAACGTAGTTTCAGAGGAAACTCTGAGGAACCAGTATTCGCCTCAGCTGGCTTTTCCAAGGTGAACCGCCCCAATAAAGCGATTGCGCTTCATGCGGCCAGCCATTTTTTCCATGAACTGTTGACATCATTAAGAGCAGCCAGCTCCGAGAAACGCGAAAATGTGCTCGGCTTATTTGAGTTGACGGAGACTTCTTTCCAGAAATATTATCATGACATCATTCCTTCGGATGAAAAGCTCGTGGATATGAATGACATGATGGGAGTGTCCAATTCCTATCAATCGGTAAAAAGAATGTCTGTCAGGGAGGCAGAAGAGCATCTGTATGAAGGTGGTACGGAACGCTTTTTCCATACTAACTTTAAAGAGCCAGTCAGTGAGCATTTACAAACCATGAACTTGAAAGCACATATTGAGCGATGCCTCCATGAAAACGTGATTAATAATGAAAAGTACGGGTTATATTGCGCCTATTTATGGACCTCCGATTCCACAGGCTCGAATATCAGCATACTGGATGAAATTCATAAAATGATTCGTGAAGCCAAAAATGAACGAGCAGAGGCTGAAGCACGGCTCGAGCAGCTCTATCATCGAATCGTGGATAGCTGTGATTTTAAAAAAAGCTATCTCCCATTTTCAGACAAGAAAAACCTAACTAGCTATTTACAGTATTTTTTTAAAGAAGCTTACGGTTTAAAGTATCAAATGGTCAAACTTGAGGTAAAGCAAGCCATCTTAAAGCAATATCATGAAGTATTACAAGAATACCACCAGTATCTGCGCGCGAAAATAGAGATTGTCGATCAGGTGGAATCTTTATTGAAACAAGCAGCTGCGGAGAGTCTGTATGATTCGGATGAGTATTTAGATAAAAATATCGCGGAATATTATGGACAAATGATTAGCAGCGTAACAACAAAGCTGAAGGAAAAACGCGGTCCTCAGTTCTTTTCTGATGAGCGCTTTTTTGGAAACCTGCTAACATTTCTTGAAAACGGTGCGACCGAACTGATCGAAAGATTGCTGTTTGTATGTAATCGTGAGGTATTGACCCAAGAGGAATTCCAGCGCAGCTTTGAAGATGAACTGTTAGAACGGGCGAATGTTATGACGCACTATGATAATCAAGACGTCCTAACCAAAGAGGATTTGTTCAAGCAATTAAACACGCGCTTAAGCGAAAATTCTTCGATTCATATTGAAGTTTTTAACTACAAACAGGAACACCGCTATGAAGAAAAATACTTCTTCGGTGACTTTCACAGCAAATTCATGAAGTTTGCTTTAGAAAAAGAACAAGAAACACGCCATTTTAAGGTGGGCTGTGCCCATGAGAAGAATAGCAGCGGGATCGAAAAGCTTACCCTGATGGGAGGCTTTAAGCTGAGTGACTTAATGTACTACCAAAGAGGGGAAAAATACTACAAGGCCTACACAGAAAAAGGATACGAATTCCACTCCAAAGCGGTAACACCAGTGGGTCTGATTTTTCCGTAAAAAGAAATTCATCAAAAAGGGATCATTTTAAAAAGGGATTTTGATGGACAGCGTTCAGGAGCGGCCTGGACCTCTCCGTACCAATTAGAAAAGATGGTGGGTGATTTCTGGTGAACTGGGAAACCCTTGCTTCCCCTGACTATGAAATAAAGGATTTACGAAAGACAATAAGAGATTCAGAGGTTCACTTAACTTGGTTCTGGTCTAAAGATATCGACTTTGTCTATATTTATAAAGCGTCCTCAGACAATGTAAAACCAATCAGCGAAATCAATGAGCAGGATTTAAAACTCTATACCCGCGAGGAATATAAAGCCAATCATGGATATGTTGGCAGACTGGATGCGATTGGCCGCTACGCCTATCGCATCTTTCCCTGCAAAAAACGTGACGGAAAGCTGGCTGTTTTTAGTCAGAAAAACGATAACAATCTCATTTATATAACGGGATCGAAGGCAAAGATTTATTTTTCAATTACCTATAAAAATAAATTCCTTCAGCCGAAAAAAAGAGTTCGCATGTCCATCATGACAGAAATCGTGCTTGATAAAGATCTGTTAGTCTATGTTAAAAAAACGGGTAGTCCTCCCATGTCCATTGAAGATGGGACCGTCTTCCCATTTATTCGTGACTTCCCACCCGGAAAAACGGAGCTGCTTGAAAAGGAAATCGGCAAGGATGAATATATTAGAATCTTTTTTAGTAATGGAAGGAAATCAGCTGAAATTTTTGAACTGATTCCACAATAAGGAGAGACCTTACATGTTTGGACTACTAAAACGAATGTTTGAAAAAAAGCAGCCAGAACCTACCAGACTACCTTTTTATGATATTGTCTGCCCCTACTGCTTTTCAAAATTTCATCATGAAGATGTCGTTTTCCGTGCCGCACACTATCGTGATGATGATGAGCTATTTAACCTTCAGGAAGATCCTGAATTGAACGATTATCGGAAGAAATTTGGGCTTGCTGAAATTGATGAAATTGAGGCGATTGTTTTTCCTTCGACGATTCCAGATGAAAATAAGATTTACTCCAACGCTGTGCTTATGGGTGTTTCTGATAAATACTCGGTTGTGACGAGAAAGCGACTTTGCCCAGGGTGTCATAACGAACTTCCCGTTACAGCAGGTAAATATCCAAGTAATATTCTTTCCATTGTCGGTGCCACTTCCGTCGGGAAATCTGTTTATATTACGTCTCTCATTCATACCTTGCAGCATGTAACAGCTAATAATTTTAATGCGGCATGTATTCCGCTTAATAACGCGATTAGCAGAAGATTCAGGGATGAATATGAAATTCCTTTATTTGAAAATGGGAATTTGCTTGATGCTACCGCTACGACAAAGCGTCAAGAACCGTTTATTTTCCAATTTGTGTTTAAAGATGAAGACAAAGCACCGCTGACACTCGTATTTTTCGATGTAGCTGGTGAGGGTATGACTGAACAAGAATATCTTCAACTTCATGCTCCCCATATCAAAAATTCAGCGGGAATTTTATTCTTAGTCGACCCAATGCAAATTCGAGCAATCCGTCAGAAAATGCTTCATCAAATGGGTGAAAATCCGGGGGAGATAGTTGGACTTGCTCGTGAACCCCGCGAGGTTGTTGTCGCACTATTTGAGGATTTCATTTCCCAACAGGAAAACAACAAAACGAATATTCCGACTGCAGTCGTGCTGACAAAAAGTGATTTATTGTATACCCTAAGTTCCGACGAGGGTGAATATATTCGTTCTAATAGCAATGTGTTCCACAATGTTACACATAGTGGATACCTTAACCTGGATGAATACGAGAATATCAATGGAGAGATTAGAAGATTTCTATCAAAGGTAGATACTCCGTTCGTCGGTTCCATTGATGTTTTTTTTAACGAGGCTTCCTATTTTGCCGTGTCTGCCCTCGGAAGCAATCCAGTCGATCGACAAGTTAGTGGGATAATTAGTCCGATTCGTGTGGATGAACCGTTTATTTGGCTCCTGTATAAGCTGGGCTATATAGAAGGGAGACATGTGCAGTGACCGGAAAGTTAATTCAACAACAAATGTATACCAGGGAACGGGGCGGAATATTCCTCTCAACGGACGGATATGATACCATTGCTATTTCCGAAGGCTTGGATAAGTCTTTTGTAAAAAAATATTTACATCCCTTTTGCATTTATCAATCGCCAAAGGCTTTAACAACACGTGGAGAAAAGGACAGTTCCCTCTACCCCGAAACTGTTACATTATTTCAGCCGGAAACCGGTGACATGGTCATTGGTCAATCTGTATTTGTGCCTGCTGATTTTACGGGTCAGCGCAGCGCTTATTTCATGCATAACTATGTACTCCCGCCAAACCGAAAGGAAGAATGGATTAAACATCCTGAAAAGCTATTTCAAATAAATGACTTTCAGACTTCCTATAAAATCGAGCAAGGCCATGTTCTTTCGGAATTGAAAGAAACCGGATATGATGATATGGATGTTCTTGCCGGAAAAGATACTCTTTTGGGGAATTTAGGAATTCGCGAAGATCAGTTTAAACAACTATTATTTGCAGTCATGTCGTCCATTGCTGGAAAGAAAAAGGTGTTTATCTCATTAAATGTACCTTTGCAGGAATATTCGAAGGCTGCACTTCAACTGTTGGAGCTAATTTATCTTTATTTGCCCTATGCACACCGCCGCAAATTAGGCGCAATGACCTTTTCAAGTGAACCAGAGAGTAAAAACTATATCCATGTGATGTTTTATGAGCCAGGTACATTAAACATGAATGATCGTTCGATTGAAAAGCAATTCATTTTTGATTTTGTAAATGATAGGATTTCTGGCCTCGATATTACTGGTCAGAAGCATGAGTATCTGGACTTTGCACTCGACCATTTTTCCCAATCGAAGCGAATGGACGATTTCTTTGCGTTCGCAGAAACAGCGTTATCAGGCTTACCTGAGGAGCAGAAACTAGAGGTAGCGAGCTACTATCAGTTGACCTCCCTTTATCAAACACTTAATAGTCACGATGACGCCTTATATAAAGAAAATAAACTAGGCTTTTTAAATAGTTTGCAGAAGTTTCTACAGGTGAATAGTGATGAGAAACAGCCTTTGGTTGAGCTATTTTTAAAAATCCTAGCGATGGAAAAATATGCAGGCGATCCTGCAACAGCTCTAGATTACATTCACGCTGTAGTGTCCATCAATCAAATGGTACGAAGCGATGAGGCTCTCTCGTTCATACTAGAAACACTCAACTATTATCAAAATGCTCAACTTTTCCATAAGCTCTGGAAATTGGTTGAACAGGACAATCGCTCTTATAAAGCGATTTTGATGTTTATTAATGAGCATCCCAACTATGACAGGCTCCTTGAGCTTTATCTGGATGAACGGTTCAATCGGATCATTCGAGTCGAAGACATCCTGCGGGAGCTCAAATCAATGCTTGGCTCACCATACCTTTTAACTATTGAAAAATTTAAATCGGTTGTGATTACCAAAATTGAAGCCTCGTTAAAACAGGAGAGTAATGCTTTCACTTCGGTTCTTGCCATCAAGGACTTTAAAGTGGATATGGCAGACAAGGATTTTCTCGATTTTAAACAAAAGATGTTTGGGCGGTCAGTATGGGTCATGTTAGATCATATTCGTCCAAAAGAGCTGACGGCTCAGGATATCATGACTTTCGGTAAAATTTTCAACCAACCGATAAACCCGAGAGATATGAAGGATGGCAAGGCAAAGGATAATTATCTAATGACTGATGCCCTATACCAGGTGCTCAGCATGCCATCTCAGGCTAGTCCTAATCAGCTTAAATCGTTATCAAGATCGGGCCGGGAACTGGTGCGGGAGATTCTACAGCAGCTATTACGGGTCAATGTTTCCACCGAGCACATTCCAGTTCTACATATTGCCTTTGGGTCGGAACATGGTGAAGTAGATTATGAGATGCTATTTAAACACTTGATCCAATACAGCGATGACAAAACGATGATGGCTTTTATAAAGGATCATTCAAATTTAGTTGGAATTGACGTACCGTATCGAAGTGCTTTACGAAGCTATTTAGTTTCCGATCCAAAATCAATTTGTCGGAATAAAAAGTACAATAAAGAATTGAAATTAATCCGAAAGAGCAGCTTTAAGAACTTTTTGAAGGAAGTTGAAACAGAAACAGCAAGTCCTCTTGTCAAATTCTTTAAAAAGTATGGGGTAAAACTGTTTATAGCTTTAGTCGTTCTTGGCGGAGCAGGCGGTGCAGCTTGGTTTGGAGTGGACTACTATTCCAGTAAACATTCCACAAAAAAGGTTGCATCGGCACCGGCTGTGAAAAAGAATGTCAAGAAAGCAGAGAATGTAGTTTCTTTAGACCAATTTAAACAGTTATCTAAGGAAAAAGCAGACGGTGAGAACGGTGAAAGTGAAGTAGCTTACGAATTCCCATTTACAGACCAAATAAGTGACAGCCAAGAATAGCGCAAAAAAAGAGCATTCCCATGGTGGGATGCTCTTTTTTTGTGGAAACCTGTTTTGTTGATTTTGGGGAACTAGACATTGGAGACACTTTTTACTGTTTTAATATGATTTTTGTCGCCAATAGCCCTCATTGGAGTTACTTTTCATTTTTTCTCCAAGGTAAACTTATTATTTTTCAAAGAAAGATTGGACAATTCTGTCCCTGTCACGCTGATAACATCTTTGCTCTGCTTAACCTCAGTACCATAGTCACTCCATACCTGTTTGGCACTTCCATTTGCTTGTACTGTTAGTGCGATCACTTCTGAAATTAGACCACTATCATCTGGAAGTTCAAAAACCAGCAGACCGGTTTGCCCATTTTCTGCTGTAATTGTTAGTAACGAATCTATATATGATTTTGTTTCGGAAGAATTGCCATTATACTCATGCGATTCCCCTACCTTCTTGCCCTGGGATAAAATAAAAACTTTCACCTTGCCTGATGAATCGTCTTGTTTCTGGGCAGCGGCAACTAAAGTATATTCATGACCTGCTACTTTGACGGAAGCATGTTTGATTGGATCCCAGCCAGAAACTACTTGCGTGAATTGACTTAAATCAACCTGATCTTTTTTCTCCACTGCCTTCGCCTTGGGCTTGTCCTTCTCCACAGCTGTTTCTTGCTTACTTTCGTTCGCTTGATTCGAGGTTTTTTCCACTCCACCCTTTAAAAAGTTAATGGAAAAGATGACGATTATAAGTAAAACAGCTGCAGCAACGCCTATAAACAATGAGCCGGATTTCCGCTTTTCTTTAGGGGGCGCAGGCGCAGGTGTTACTAACTCTGGCTCCTCCCACTTTTTTTTCTCATGAATAGCTGATTCAGAAACGGTCTTTGAGGATTCACCTAGATTCACTAATCCCGGCTTGGGAATCGCTAGTTTTCTTAGAATCCACCCTTGCAGTTCCTCGATGTGATCAAAGCTTATCCCCTCAAAATGCGATTCAGCAAGGGAAGAATGATTTTTTAATATGGATAGCACTTGTTTTAGGTCATCCTGAATGGTTATTTTTATATCTGGTTGAAAAACGGTTCTCTCACCTGCGCCATATAAGGTAATCTCGGCATTTTCGTTTATCCAGATATTAAATCGATTGATCTTACCATGAAGAATTCCATGTTTGTGCAAATATATGACAGCATCGACGAACTGATCAATTTGTTTCCCGGTAAGCATCTGCTCTTTTTCTAAAAAGTTTCCTTCGTTTCCTTCCATCACAACAAAGGGCTTACGGTCCCATACATCTAGCACCTTCACTGCAGGAAGGTGCTTATAATTGGTAATCTTCGCCTCATACTCACGATACAACTGATTCCACTCATCACGGAGCGGCAACTGATGGATCAAGCGAAGGATTCCTGATTCTCCGTCCTTTGGATCTTCCACTTGATAAACGGTTAATTGCTCACCAGTATATAGTTCTTTAATGATCTTGAATTGGTTAATGTCAGCCATTTTCACAGCTCCCTGGTCATACTAATACCGAAGGAACCTACTTCCCAGTTTGGGTTTCGCTTCCCTCGTAGCTATTTTTCAGCCTAAATTTGAACTCAACCCGCCTCGACTGTGCACGGTCCACCTTGCCTTTAACGATCTTCAACTGACTCTCTGACCGCCCGTTGGCGGTAATATTTTTTGTAACCTGATTTTTATATGGAAAATCTCCGAATTCATCACTTAAAATGTATTTCACGACACTGAAGGCCCTGCGCTGGGATAGATCAAGATTATACATATAGTCGCCTTTATCATCGGTATGCCCTTCGACCACGACTTCAGCAATACTGTCGTTATACTTTCCGTAAAGTGTCTTAAAATAAATCGGGATAAACTTATCCAGCTGTTTTTTAAATTCTGGCTTAATAACATCCTTGCCCTTTTCAAATAACAAGTCATCCTTAAACTTAATTGCACCCGTATCTTTATCGATTGAAATTTCCATATGCTGCTTTTTAAATTCCTTGTCTAAATCTTTGACAATATCCTTTTGAATGTAGGATAACGCCTCAATCTGCTTTTCTTTGTCAGCAATTTGCTTTGCTTGTTTCTTAATTTCCGTCTGGCTTTCCATCGCTTTTGCCTGCATCGCTTTGCTTTCTTTATTAATACTAATGATGATCGCGACAAAGATAATTAAGACAACTAAAAGGATGGTTGATAACAAATCTGTAAACGTGGGCCAGAAATCTGATTCTCCAGAACCGTCATTGATTAGTCGTTTATATTTTTCCTTCATTGCTCAGACCCTTTTCCTATTTTGATAGATTAACTGCATATTGTTTTTCGTTCATTTTTTCTGAAAAAGTCTCTAGACTTTTCATTAAATCATTCAAAGTTGACTCCAGGGAGTTTAAAGCTTCAGGTGTATCCTTAGCCCCTTTTGAAAAACTTTGATCTAGTTTATCGATGAGATCATTTGTATTTTTAATATTATTGCTCAGGGCGTTTAGGCTCGTTTCTAAAGATTGATTAGATGACTCTTGAATGCTCATATAATTTCCCATACTCGTCACGGCATCTTTAAATAAGTCTCTGACTTCTCCGTTTTCTGAATTCGTCTCTTTCAGCTGCTTCAATAGACCTGCCTGCTCTTTCTTAATTTGTTTATAGATCGATTCAGTCAGTTGCTTATGCATATCTACTTGTGATTCATTTTGAGTTACAATTTGAGAAATTTGAGACTTTGTACCTTCGAAAAAGTTGGCCATTTCTTTGTAAGCTTGTTGGATCTCCTGTTGTGAACTATCCACTAACGATTTATATGAATTGTGTAAGTTATAATTGTTTTTCATAAAACCATCAATCACATTGTTTTGATTCGCAACAAACGACTTAATGTCATGGGCTGTATTTTCAAACGTCATCTTAATTTCGTTATTAAGATTGTGCTGATTATTAAAATAAGTAAACATTCTCTCAAAATCATCATGGATTAACGCGGTCTTTTGATTAAACAATTCAGTAATGGCCATCATGTCTTTAAATAAACCACTAACTGCCATCGTGTTTTGCTGAAAATTATTATTAAATTGTTTTAAATTATCAGTAGCTATTTTAAATTCCTTCGAAAAGCCGGCGACCTCCATGAAGGCATTTCCCATATTGTGAACGGCCTCTTTAACTCCACCAATAGCCTCGACCACATAATAGTCAGACGTCTTTTGATCCTTTTGGTGAATAAAGTTTTCAACCTTCAACATAACTTGCAATAATAATTGTTCCGAGTTTCTTACCTTTGAATGGAGATTGATCGCGATCGAAAATAGAATTCCACCGATACTAGTGAAAAAGGCAGTATGGACGCCGCCTAACACCTTTAAGATGGATTTATCAATATCACTTGGGTTAAGGGCAGCTAGCGTGATCACGAGGCCTGTAAAGGTACCGAGGACCCCGACGAGTATGGAAATCGATGCAAACGTATGAATCAGTTTCATTCGTTTGACAATACTTGTTTTATTATCAATATGATATTCAGACATAAACACCTCAATAAACGAAGGAATATTGAGCTGTGTCTTTGTTCTTTCTTTTTTATCATTAAATGCTCGCCATATCGTTGCAGCAAGTTGATTATTTTCTGGATTTTTCGATAGATCTTCATCCTGCTTATTTAAAAATGTAAAGATGGTGTTATTACTTCTTATTGAGAAATTGGCAATCGTGCCAAGAACAATTAAAACGGCTAGTACAAGAAATTCATTTGCACCAAGCTTGGTGGCCCCTCCACTTAAATAATAGATTAATAGAAAAAAAGTCGGTAAAAACATTAAAAGAGGTAATAAAAATCGATTCATTCTATTTGTCCCTTTCCTTTAGATATAAGTAATTTGTCAATTAGTCTAGAATTCCATCTTTAATTGTAACAAAGAAAAGTAATTTTTAGGGAAAAATATAAATTTTTGTCAATGGAAACTACTGGCTTGGGGGTTTCTATTTATAAGATATTAGGGTTTAGATTTTTTTTTTAATAGAAGAGACGGGTAAATTTCGAGGCTTTTTAATTAATGCTTTGTTGTTTTTATTTTAGTGAAAATTCTTAAATGAACACAAAAAAGACAATCTTTTTCAGATTGTCCTTTTCGTGCCTGGCAACGTCCTACTCTCACAGGGACGCGTGTCCCAACTACCATCGGCGCTGAGAAGCTTAACTTCCGTGTTCGGTATGGGAACGGGTGTGACCTTCTCGCCATTGCTGCCAGACTATTTTTTTAGAGGAATCATTCCCTCAAAACTAGATAATGCAGAAGAAGTTTGTAAAACGAGTATGCCTTAAAATTGTCCAGCTGCGGCTCCTAACTTCTCGGCCGTTTCGATCTATCCCTCCAAATCCAAAACCAGG
>NZ_JAGGQX010000080.1:0-16671 GCF_018613095.1 Bacillus sp. ISL-75 | reverse complement strand
TTATATATATGTCCTTGTGTGAAGGCTGCTTTTCTTTCCGGCGCTTTTGTAGCAATGGTACCTAGATTTCCGAAAGAAAGTCGCCACATGGGAGGAAAAGATTGTTTTTTTAGAATATTATAAGCAATATTTGGCCATCTATGAATGTACTTTGAAAAAAGGAAAAGGAATCGGTATGGAAAAAACAAAAGGAACACTTGAAGCTGAAATAAGCAAAGCTTTAACACATTGGGAGAAAAATTATCTTGGACGAGGCTCCGTATCTGTTAAATCGGATATCTTACGGGATATGGTGATTGTAATACTCCACGGTATACTAACTCCTGCTGAATATACAGTATGTCTGGATAAAGAAGGATTGTTATCAGTAAAAGAACATCGCAACAGTTTAGTGGAATCCGGTCTGGATGATTTAAAAGAAATTATCTTAACGATAACAGGGGAAGAAGTAGTAAGTTTTCACACCGATATTAGTACACAAACTGGAGAACGAGTAATAGTCTTTAAGCTTTCCAGTGATTTAGAAAGCAAATTATGTTAAAAACAAAAGGATAAGTTCAAGACTTGCGCATTTTTCATATAAGAAAGAGTCAGGAAACTTATTTGGAACAAAATTCAAATCATTAATGGAGTGAATTTAATGTCTAGAGATGAAAAGAAAAAAGTACTATTTGTGATTGGAATGGAGCAGAAATTTGAACGATTCATTAAAGAAGAAGCCAATGTCAATCCGGAAAACATGATCATCTTACAAACATATCAGCCAGTCGTTTCACACCCTTTCGACGATTTAATGAGGGACATCATTATTGCTGTGTATCAGGGTAATGTTGAGGAAATCGTTGTGGTCTCCACAAATGATTATCAAAAGAATACTGGGGATATACTGAACGAAATATATAAAAACAAAGAATTACAGGACAAGATTCAAACATTAGATTATCTTTTTAAAAATTGCATGCCGGAATTTCCTGAGGGTACGGTAAGTGTATGGCTACAGGGAGGCAAAACTTTAACGGATGGCGTACAAAAAACTGTCAACATCATACGCAATCATCCGCTGCTGCCGTCACATGTTAAGGTCCAAGAATTATATATTGATCAGGGGAATGAAAAGCTATCAGAAATTTTCTAAGAAACTATTGCCAATGTATATAATGAAATAAAAGTCTTAATTCCTCCAATTATAGGGATTAAGATTTTTTGTTTTGTATTTTAATTATTGTTACAGTAATTAAACTATTATTGAAATTATTTTGATAGCCGCTGCTCATATATTCTGTATCTTCTAACTTATGTGAATGGAGAGGTGAGCATGATAGCCTCGATGGGCGGAGCCAGTCATTGATAATGCTGGCAAAGTCGGATATTCCTTTCTTAGCGTACAGGAATCCGGCTTTGTTTTGTAACAAGTAGGCTTAGCGTATAAAATCCGCATTTATCTTAACTATGAAAATCGGGAGTATTTAAAGTATTCAAAAACGAAAAATTGAGTGAAAACTTACTTTGAATACTTGATATCTTAACTCAGTAACAAATGTATTCAACGTATTCAATGTAGTGATGTCTTGACACTGCGAAAACAGCGAATAGCTTTGTCTAGAAAACAATTTTCTAAATGAAGAAATTACACGTTTACGGGAATACACTAATACACTTAATATCGATTTACCAAACTTTACTTCGAAATTAGACTTTCTATTCAGGGATACTCTTGAAGAGGTATGGTAATGATTATCTTGATCTTCCGCAATCGGGCGCAATTGCGGAAGAACGCAGCACAAAAAGATCAAACTTTTTTATAAAAACAAAACTTAAATCTACTAAATAAGAATCCATTTTGATCAAATCTTTTTTTCAAAATGGATTCCTTTTATTTAAATATCCTTGACCCACATTATCTAAAGATAACACCTTGGTCCGCATTGTTAAGAGGCGTGGTGGGTTCTGTTATTATTAACATATATCCTTTAAATGTATTTGTCAAAGAATACTAAGAGCTGTAAGGAGAAAGGTAAAGGACGATATTATGGACAAAATGCTGGAACTAAAGTAGATGTTTTATGAAAATTGAGGTAAGCTGCGGGTCCAATAAAATAAGATCAACGCATTTGAGCGGCTTTAGAATAAAGAAACTTATATAAATAGATAGGCCAAGTTCAATCTTTTTTGTCCTTGGACAAGTTAGAGGGAGAAGAGTATTTTCTCTCTTTTTTACTTTAATTATCTTTGCGTAAAATCTTTATTTCACGCACTTTTCGGCCATTTTCGACATTAGCAATATTTATGAAAGGATGAGCTACTATGCCAGATCCATCGAGAGAAAAAATGATTCATGAACAGAGGCTAGAGGTAAAGTTAAAAGGTATGCCTTCATATGTAGTGGAATATGTTCGATCTAAAAGACGAGCAAAGTATCCTCCTCTAGCCTACTGGGCTATGTTCATGAATTTTATAAATTCTTAAAATGGCTTCAGCAAGAGGGAATTTCAGGTGTAGCACAAATTAAAAATACATCGTTATACACGCTTGAAAAGCTCAGCAAAGAGAATGTTGAATTATATAAGGAGTATTTGGAGGAAGAAGTGATCCAGGATCGTGATGGGGTAATAAAAAACGGTCTGAAAATGCAGTGCTTCGAAATACTAATGCTTTGAAGTCTCTCTTCAATTACCTTACCCAGGAAACTGAAAATAAAGATGGGGAATGTTATTTTTATCGGAATGTTTTTCGAAGGGTGTAGCCTATTTTCTTTTTTTAACAAACGTGCCATTTAATAATCAATTATTTTACAGCTTCTCCGATTGCTAAATAAAACTATTAATTACAGATCATACTTGATTAAACTAAAATTCTAATAAATAACCAATTAATAATCTTAGATACTTGATTATAAGTTTGCTAAATTGGGTTAAATCTTTGTCTACATATACTAGTACAGTTGTGGTTTATTCATTTCATTAGTAAAGGATACGAAAATATTACAACAAAAAAGTGTCGAGGGCTTCACTTCTGTAAAATTTATTTGAAAAATAAAAAATCAATGTAACAATCCAAAAAGGGCAGCTGCAACTACGCAGATGCCCTTAATTTAACTTAAAGGTTTATTTTACCATTTGTACAGCCTATAAGGTAGGAAATCTTCCCTTTTTTTGTTATGGAAAAGTAATTATCCTTTCTCTTAAGTGATATTTAGCTTGTAATACCTCGATTTTTCGATTCCCTTCTGCCCTCCTTTTTTAAATATTTTCTTAATGTAATCCCATCAACTTTTTATCAAATTTCCCAAGTTAAAGCTTAAATTTTGGTTGAATAAGATGATTTCCAAAATGTTCGTTTTAAGGGGGAAATAAATCAATTTTTATTTTATGAAAATATTGTCTTGGGTTTTACGTCAAAATGTTGGGGGTAACCTTAATATCCTCTACGTTACTATATCTTTCAGTTTAATTATTTTTAAGAATTTATTTTTAGGACTTAAGTTAGTTGACAATGGGAATCATTATCAATTAACATGAAACTCGAGTTAACTGATTGATAATAATTATCATTATCAATGTGTAGTGAGATATTGAGATCTATGGGAAAGGGGAAATAGAAGTGATTACGATACAACCAAAAAGTGCGAGACTGATAGAAAATCAGGTTTTTGAAGAGGAAGAAGCCAAAATCTTAACCTACATTAGGAGCGAAGATCCTAAATTGGAAGAGTCATATTTGCTGAATCTTCAGGCAGGAAGAAGAGGGATCTTTCAACGTTTATTTCAGGCACTTATACGAGAAAAAATAATCAAAGAAGAAAGAATTTTATGGCTGGAAAGTGTTGGAACAATCATTTGCATAAAGCTTCCCAGCGGAAAAACGCTTCAGACTGTTGTCAAGAAACGGCATTCACTTGGAAGATTTGATATTGAAGGGGATTTGTTTATAAAACATAATGGGTCATTCAGTGTACTTATTCATCCTGTTGAGCTTCTAGAGTTGTTATGGAAAGAAGGGTTGTTAAAAGATGCAACGGAAAAGCAGTTTCACCGATTTAAAATGGAGATTCAAAATGGAGTAGCGAATTTAGCTTTAGCCTTAGCAGGCGCTTCCCTACGAACACAG
Organism: Bacillus sp. ISL-75; assembly: GCF_018613095.1. NCBI lineage: Bacteria > Bacillati > Bacillota > Bacilli > Caryophanales > Bacillaceae > Bacillus > Bacillus sp. ISL-75. The sequence continues at coordinate 12,564 of NZ_JAGGQX010000080.1, read as the reverse complement.
GAGTTAGTTACCTCGGCTAACTTAAAACATATACATACCTCCTTAGAATGGGTGCTGAAACAGAGTAAGGATAATAAGAACTTTAGTCCGCTCGCTTTTTATGAACAATGGGTTGTTGAAGGTCATCCTCTGCATCCCGGAGCTAAAACAAAGTTTGGACTTGATGTGGAAGATGTGATCCAATATTCACCTGAATGGGGAGCCACTCCAAAGGTAGCTCTTGTGGCGGTTGCAAAAGACTATTGTCAAACTACGTCAATCGATACCCACACCGTGACAACTTGTTTATTCAGGGAGTATAAAGGTTTAAAATCAATTTTTGAAATTATATTGCAAGATCAGGAGTTAGATCCTGATCAGTTCGAGTTAATTCCCGTTCACCCATGGCAGTTTAAGCATACTTTAGGCACTCTGTACAAAGAAGAGATAGAGCAAAAAAGGATTGTTCCAATTTCGAATTTCCGTATTCCTACACAATCATTGGTTTCTTTTCGCTCGTTAGCACCCATTCAAAACCGCGGGGAGAAAAAGCATCATATAAAAACGGCGGTAAATGTACAAACAACCAGTGCTGTTCGTATTGTTTCACCTAATTCCGTCGAAAATGGGCCCATTCTTTCGAAAATATTAGCTGACATTCAAGAAAAAGAGAATCATTTTGAGGGAAGGTTTTTAGTGCTTCAGGAAAGGGCAGGTGTTTACTTTCAACCAGTAAAACAGGATTTATCGGAAGATGACCGCTGGACCCTTCAAGCCAACTTGGCATCTATTTTACGGGAGAATCCTGAGAACCATGTCAAAAATGAAGAGGAAATCCCAATGGCTGCTGCCGCGCTTATAGCAGAGTCACCGATTAGCGGCAAGTCGATTGCAGTTGAATTAATAGAGGAACTAGCTGACCATTATGGTTTATCTAATCTAGCAGAGGCTGCATCGTTATTTATCCAAAAGTATGCTGAAATATCGTTACCCGGCTTTTTAACTTTGATGGTGCGGTATGGAATTAGCTTAGAGGGTCATATGCAAAATAGTGTTTCTGTATTTCGTAAAGGGGAGCTGGTACGGATTCTTTTAAGAGACTTCGGAGGTGTACGGATTTTACCGGAAAGATTGAAGAAACAAGGATTTGAAGTGGAGTTTTATCCTGGCTCGTCAACAGTAACGGAAAAAGTAGATCAATTGAGAAATATTATTTCATATTCTGTCATGCAAAACCATTTTGCTGAATTGATCTCATGTATCATTCGTGACTTGGGAATTAAGGAGGAGAAGCTTTGGAAGCAGGTTGCTTCAGTATGTAAAGCAGTTTTTGAAAAATTGAAGAAAGACACATCTATTGCCGAACAGGCTTCAGCAGATGAGGATGCTCTTTTTCAACCTATGATTGATTTGAAGGCTCTAACAACTATGAGGCTAAGAGGAGATATTACAGCCTATTCGTTTATGAAAGTTCCCAATCCTTTGATGGAATGGAAAGGAGGGATTCAGTGATGAGTGTAAGAACAAGACACCCTCTTGAAAGCGATGTTTTAAGTATGACAAAAAGGGATATTAGACAGGGAAATGTATTTCAAGATGAATTAAACATTCTTACTTTTTTGCAAAAAGCTTATCCAAATATGGCCCCGTCATATGTGATAGCTCTTGCAAGAGGACGTGAAGGGATTTTACGCCGGCTGGCAGCGTCCATGTTACGTGAAGATATCATGGGACTTACTTCAAATTCGTATGATCTTTACATCATAGGCTCTATTCATACATTAAATGTTCCTTCCATTAATGAGTTTTGGCAAAGGATTATTGAGGCACTCCACATGTATGGAATAGATGGTGGTAAAGTCTACAAATTATATCCTCTTTTTGAAAGAGAATGTCTTGTCATTCCGGTAAGTCGAACGTATGCGTTTAATCGAGTAGAAGTGGATGGGGATATTTTATATGTTTCTAAAGATGGAGTTAGGGCAATTGAACATGCTGTTGAATTTCTCCAGTTGATGCGCAGTAAACAGGAAAGACACTCTGGAAGCGAGCAAACCGCCTGGGTAAAGCTAGCGGAAGAATTAGTAAACGGAAGTGCGAATCTAGCACTCGCATATGCCTATTGGGAGCAGAAGAAAAAAGAACTTCAGAAAAAAGCTGATGAATGCGGAGTAACGACTGCCATCGATTGGGTGCTATTTCAAAAGAATCGCGATCGTACATTTGATTCAAGTTTGTTTTTTGAACAATTATCCGTAGAAGGCCATAATCTTCACCCGGGTACCAAAACAAAAATAGGGATGAATCCAGAAGATGTGTTTTGTTATGCACCAGAATTCAATGGAGTCGCTGACATTCAATTTGTCGCAATTCGAAAAGATTTTTCCGAGTGGGGTGTTATAAATGAAAACGAAATGAATGCAAATGCCTTTCTTTTTAAAGAGTATCCTGAATTGGCAATAGTAGTGGAACAGGAATTGACGGAGCAAGGACTCTGCACCAATGATTATGTGGTAGTACCTGTGCATCCTTGGCAACTGGACAAAGCAATACCGGATATCTACCACCAAGAAATCAAGAAACAGATCGTGGTTCCTATACGTAACATAAGGATTCCAAGCGGGGCAACATCTTCATTTAGAACCGTTGTACCTTTTACGAAGGGAAAGGAGCCAAAACATGCGATAAAAGTAGCTGTCAACAGCCAGATGACGTCAACAGTCCGCTCCATCTCCGCCAATACCACAAACAATGCTGTGGTATTCACCCGGCTTATACATTCTATTATGAAGCAGGAACAAGACCTGGCAGAAAAGTTTTTACCTGTATGTGAATGCGCAGGATTTAATTTCAAAATCAAAGAAACAGCAGGGCTTAAAGATGATCCTCATAAGTTGAAGAGCCGAAATCTATCTGCCGTGATACGTGAGAATATAGAAACATTTGTAGCATTGGACGAAGTCGCTATCGTCTGTAGCTCATTATTTGCTCAATCACCGATCACAGAAAAGCCGCTTCTTATCGAATTGATTGAAAAGTATAGAGACGAAATAAAAGAACCGATACTTCGTAAGGCAGCGTTACAATTTGTCTCAGAGTATGTTTCAATCGCGCTTCCAGGTTTCCTTACTCTGATGGTAAAGTATGGAGTTGGTTTAGAAGGTCACTTACAAAATAGTGTAATGGTTTTTAAAGAGGGGCGTCCAGTTCGAATGTTGTTCCGTGATTGGGGAGGAACCAGAATTTACAGGGACAGACTTCAGAAACATCCGTTCCAAGTACAATTTTATCCAGGTTCTGTAACGATAACGGATAGTCTAAAGGAAATGCATAACAAGGTATTTTATACTGTATTTCAGAATCAGTGCGGTGAATTAATTCTGCAAGTTTGCAAGCATTTTGGGCTTGGAGAAGGGGAGTTGTGGCAAGAGATTCATCGGATTTGCACTAAAGTTCTTGATCAACTTGAATCCTTACCCCAATTTGCCAAAGACGCGCGTATTGACAGGGAAGCATTATACCAAGCAGAAGTCGATCACAAGGCCCTTACAAAAATGCGTTTAGAATCTGAAGGGAAAGGATATTCCTATGCAACCGTTCCTAATCCTCTTTATAAATTTAGGAAGGAGGAAGGTAACGAACCATGGCACAAATAGAAGTACAGCATCATCAGCTTCCACGCTTTGCTCTTCGCTCAAGAACGTTTAATATTTTTATGGCTGGAAGCCTGGTGACACGAGTAGGGGATTGGATGGATTTAGTCGCCTTAAACTGGGCGGTATTACAATTTACAAACTCTCCGCTTTATCTAGGATTGGTGAATGCCTGCCGTTTGGTGCCCACTTTTATCTTAAGTTTGCCGGCAGGCATATTGGCTGATCGCTATGATCGACGAAGATTATTAATATGGATTCAAATAGGAATGATGTTGTTAACGTTTTGCCTTGGCTATCTTGTCGAGGCAAAACAGTCCTTTTGGTCTTTTGTGTTCATTGTCACCTTACGGTCTATGCTTACCGCTATGGACCCGCCTATTCGTAATGCCTTAGTCCCGGAGCTTGTAACCCAAAGCTCAATGACTAGTGCAATTGCTATTAATACAACCGTTATTCATCTGTCTCGTATAATGGGACCGGCGATTGCAGGCGCTCTGCTTACAGTTACCGATATGGCCAATTTATTTTATATTAATGCATGGGGTACGTTAGGTGTACTATTCTCATTGCTTATAATTCGTTCTCATTCTTTTCCAAACTCTGATAAAAAGGGTAAAGAGAAGACAACGCTTCGCGAGGCAGCGGATTATGTGAAGAGCCAACCATCAGTACAATCTTTACTCATTTTAGCGATTGTACCGATGATATTTGGATTTCCTTATACAACAATGATGCCGTTATTTGCCCGAGATTTATTACAGCTTGGACCTAAAGGGTTTGGGATGCTTCTATCTGTTTCATCTATCGGTGCTTTAGTTGGCACAACCTGGCTTTCGCTTGGTAAAGCTATTAAAGGTGAAGGAAAGTGGTTGATTTATTCAATTATGGGATTTGGATTCTCTTTGCTTTTATTCATAGGAACTACAAACGTGTTTATAGCAGCAACAGCTATGTTCCTTGCGGGGTTAACAAGTCAGACTTACCGGACGATGAGCCGCATTGCTTTACAAATGCATGTTCCTAATCAACTTAGGGGAAGGATTTTGAGTATTGCCTTAATGGATAGAGGGTTTATTCCATTAGGAGCGATACTCATAGGAGCGATTGCGTCATGGGCAGGTACTTTATGGGCAGGTATTGTGATGGGAGCAGGCTGTATAGGAATAACCTTGCTTATTGTAGCCAGAAGACGACAAATCTGGAATTTGTAATTATTATAGGAGTGTAGAAAAATGATGGAAAAGATCGTTCAGACCCTCAAGATGGAACGGGGGAAGCCTTTTTGTGCTTATATTTATGATTTATCAAAACTGCATCATCATGTAAATGACTTGATGACGACTCTTCCTCGGACATGCCGATTATTTTATGCGATAAAAGCTAACTCAGATTCGACTCTTCTTAAAAAGTTAGCTCCAATTGTTCATGGGTTTGAAGTAGCTTCCCTAGGGGAGATTGAGAAAGTTCGGGCTATAGATAAAAAAATCCCCATCTTATTCGGCGGTCCTGGAAAAACACATGAAGAGATTGAAGGGGCTATTCATCATAGAGTCTCCTTGCTTCATATAGAAAGTATCCATGAATTACAGTTGGTCAATCACATTGCCAGTCAAAACGAAACAACCGTAAACATTTTACTTCGAGTCAACCTGCGTCATTCGGTTCCAAACGCACAGCTAAAAATGGCAGGTGTACCGACACAATTTGGAATTGATGAAGTAGAAATACCCAATGCGATTGCTTTAGCAAAAAGTTTGCAAAATGTAAAACCCGTCGGTCTTCATTTTCATGCGATGTCCAATAATGTTGATTCCAAAACCCATGCGGACTTCGTCGACCATTGTTTCGAAATGGCAAATACATGGAGAATACAGTGGAATATAGACATTTCCTATATAAATGTAGGAGGCGGTTTCGGAATTAACTACCAGAATATTGAAAATCAGTTTAATTGGGTTGACTTTATGGAGTGTTTAGAAAAAGTGTTAGAAAAGCACAACCATTCCAATTGGAAGGTATTGTTTGAAAGTGGTCGTTATATTACTTCTTCGTGCGGCTATTATGCAGCTGAGGTATTAGATATTAAACAAAATCATGGTAAATATTTTTGTGTGGTTCGCGGGGGAAGCCATCATTTTAGACTTCCGGCAGCTTGGAAGCATAGTCATCCTTTTACAATCGTACCAGTAGAAAAATGGTCATATCCTTTCAAACGTCCTGAAGTAAACGGGGCTGTGATTACAGTGACAGGGGAGTTGTGTACTCCTAATGACGTACTTGCAAGGGATATACTAGTTACAAAAGTACGGGTTGGAGATATTATTCTTTTCAGTTATACGGGAGCGTATGGGTGGGCTATTTCTCATCATGATTTTCTTAGCCATCCACACCCAGAGCATCTTTACATAGAATCTAACTCTATTATTAGTTCTGATACAAGAATGGAAGAACAAAGAGACGAATTTTATATATTCTCTTGAATAATCTAAGAGGGCCTTTAAAAATTGAAGAAAGAATGATGACTATACCCAATAAGGGATACTTTAAAAATTCTTTTTAGTCTTTTTTTACCATATTAAATTTCATTTAGTTTTTATCAGTGTTCTTTGTCATGTGCCTGAATACTAAAAATCGTGTGTGCTGTCCATCGTTGTCATGTCGGAAGTTTGAATGCCAGTGTTAGGGTGTGGTAGGTTGACAGTTTCGTTCAAACCAAAATTTAATCTGGGATTAAAGGAATAACCAAGGTTGCTGCTACTCTATATTTCGCAAGTATTCGATTCCATAGGTGAAATTTTAAATTGGGGATCAGCCTTAAGGAGTATCCAATAGCAAGTAAGATCAATATAAATAGGCCCAATATCTCTATATAAAGAAATAATGGGCCTATTTACCATATTTAAAAGATTTGCTTAAGCGGCAGAGATGCTTTTCTTATGTCTTAATTGAAGAACAAAAAATAAGAATGTAATAGCATTAAAGACAAATCCAAACACGGCTAACATTAGTGCATGGCTCCATACATCATGCAGATCATTTCCAATCGAGATAAGGTCACGAAATCCTTTTATCGCGTACGTCATTGGAAGGAATGCATGTATGTGTTGGTAAAATGGAGGTGCTAAAGCTATAGGGAATGTGCCAGAGCTGCCGCCAATTTGCAGTAAGAGTAGAATGAATCCAAGCATCTGTCCGATTTTTCCCAAAATGGTACAGAGCATTTGCACCAAAGATAGGAAAGTAAGACTCGTCAAAATTGTAAATAGATATAAGCCCCATACATGTTTAACTTCTAGGCCCATGCCTTGGATAAGTATAGTTACTGCTAGAATAGATTGAACCAACCCAACCATAATAACTACACTGTGCTTACTGAGAAACCAAGAAGCCCCAGATGATGGTTCTAACGGTGTTTCCTTAAGTTGATAGGTAGAAACGAAAAATAATGCACTAGCCATCAAGCCTATAGCCAAAATATAAGGAATTAAGCCAGCTCCATAATCATTTACCTCACTGATTTTGTGAGATTCCAACTTTGTTGGATTAGAAAACATGTCAAAATTTTTATCATTCAATTTCAGTTCATTCGCTTTTGTAGCACCAGATTGTAACGAAGAAAGTAATTGACCTGTTCCGTTAGATAGTTGGGAAGCTCCTTTATATATTGATGCGGAACCTTCTGCAAGTTTTTGAGAGTCTTCACTTAACTGATTTGCATTTGAGTTAAGTTTTTCAATCCCTTTCACAAATGGATTGCTTGCATGTTCGATTTTTAAAATACTGTCTGAAACAGCGCTGGTTCCATTCGTTAATTTGTTAGCACCACTATGTGCTTCGGCTAACATTTTGTTAAATGTCCCTAGATTTGAACTAAAGGTATGTTGCCCTTCAGCCAATTTTTTAGCGCCTTCAACCATCGATAGTTGTCCTTTTGTAAACTGATCAAGTTGACTCTGCACTTGCTGTGAACCTTGTGAAACGGTTATCAGCCTAGACTCCAATTCAGTGATTCCTTGTTCTAAATCAACCGGCGCTCCTGTGGTGGAAGGAGACATGAAATGATCCAAATTCGAAAGCAACTGTTGTTTCTCTTGCTCTGAAAGACTTTTGCTTGTATTGATAAGCTCTTTTTGTTCTTTAATTAGTTGGTTCTGGCCCTGAATAATTTGTTGTAAGGAGTTCAGTTGGCTTATTATTTCAGGCTTTTTTTCATTTACATCCTCTAACGCGATCAAAAGTGGGTCAATTTTTTCTTGAATCCCAATTGTACCCTGGTATGCCTGCTGTAAGTTTCTTTTAAGATCGTTAGCTCCTTGTTCTAATTCTTTAGAACCTTTAGAAAGAATTTCGCCATTTTTGTTAAGGACTCCCAAGCCATTTTCTAAATTACCCATCCCACTATGAAGTGTTTGAACCCCGTTAGACAGTTGGCCAATTTCCGTTTGAAATTGTTGTGTTCCATTGTATATCCTTTGTGTGCCGTCTTTAAATAAGACGGTGCCAACAGCTAAACTCTGCAAATAGTCTTGTAGGGTTTCGGAAGCATTTGTAATTTTGTTGGCAGCCTGGTCAATTTTATTCGCTCCGTTAGTTGCTTTTTGTAAATTATCACCTACTTGATTTAAACTATTAAATAATGTGATTGCATATTGTTTTGTGATAGAATTTGATATTTTCTCATTGATTTTACTCATTCCAGAGGTTGCTATCTTTGATGCAGTATAGTTTTTCCCTGGATTTGTGTAATATCTCAACCCCATTTTACTAGGATGTTCGTCTAACAAGGATGATCCATTTTTAGAGAAATCATTTGGAATTTCGACTACCATGTAAAAATCTTCATTTTTTAATCCTTTAAACGCTTCTTTACTATTGGTAAATGTCCATTTAAACGAGTGATTCTGTTTCAAATCATGAACCAAGTCTTTTCCCAACTGCAAATTCTGCCCAGCAAATGTTGATCCCAGATCTTTATTTACTACTGCAATTGGAAGGTCCCCAGTTTTAGAATAGGGATTTCTAAAAGCGGATAGAAAAATGCTGCTATAGAGCAACGGTATAAAAAGAATGGCTATCAATGTTAATCCAGTTTTGCGATGGTTGAAAATATTTCTCCACTCGCCCCTTATCATATTCAACTATTTTATCCCCCATTGTTTCCGGGTACCGATTTATTTTGTAGGACCCTTATTTCATAGGCTAATTTTACTATAAAAAGTCCTTGGGTGTTAGATACTTCATTTTTCCATTTTGAATACTTTTTATATTGACCCAATTCACCTTCTGGAAACGATTAGCCCACGTTTTTTAAAATCTAGGTTAAAAACATACCGAACGTACTTTGGGCGGCAGCACTACCGACTGATCAGAAAGGAAAGAGCACCCTTTCTGTCATTCCTTACGTGTCGCTTCGGCATTAAATGGACCGATAACCACGGTCTGTACGGCTCACGCCTACATTCCGTAGGTTCCTGTTCCATTTACGGCTTACTGCCGCCATACCGAACGAGCCTAAAACCTGATAATCAAAAAATTGAAAGGTCAAAAGAATAAAAGACTAGAGGAGAGCAGCCGAAACGGCTGCTTTTATTGTTTATTTTTCCCTTTTGCCTTCCGAATCGTAAAACAGCGCAAGCTTTCTAACCTTCCAGCCGGCAGGACACCCGAACCTTTCCGGCTAGAAGCTAAGAAAGCGAGTCAATCGGTCAAGGGGCAAAAAACTTTTTTGCTTAAGTGCGCTATCGCAACAGCAAAAAACTTTTTGTGCTATGAGCCCCCTTGACCCATTGCCTATGCGTGTTTTTCGTTCTACTTGCAAAAGGGGAAAAATCATCCCCCTTTGGGGAACTCACCCGCTTCGCAAGTCAAAAGGAAAAAGAAAATCTTAAAACCAAACTTCAAAAATCTAAAACCATTAGAAAATCAAAGGAGGAAAAACCAAATGACAAAAAGCGTGTATGAAATTATTACAGAAAAAATCATCGAAAAATTAGAAAAGGGAGTTGTACCGTGGCGTCAGCCATGGACCAATTCAAATGCGGTCAACTGGAAAAAGCAAAAATCTTACCGGGGAATCAATATTTTCCTAGTGGAGCCGGGGGAATATGCTTCTAAAAAACAGATTTTAGAAGCGGGTGGGCGAATCAAAAAAGAAGAGCTAAAAAATTCCCATATCATTGTCTATTGGCTTTGGAAAGAGAAAGAGGACGAAGAAACAAAGGAGAAAAAGACTTTTGCCAAACCCTTTTATTATCGAGTTTGGGAGATTACTAAACAGTGTACCGGCTTAGAAAGTAAAAGAAGCAATGAAACCTTTGAGCATGACCCCATCGAAAAAGCGGAGGAAATTTTTAAAGGATATATAAACGCACCAGATTACACGTTTCATTCAGGAAAGGCGGTTTATTACCCTACATGGGATAGAATTAATTGCCCACCGATCAAAGATTTTAAGTTTCCGGAGGAATTTTATTGTACTTTATTTCACGAAATGGCGCACAGCACTGGACATCAAAGCCGTTTAGCCCGCCCAGGTATTATGACTGAAGGAGTGGCATTCGGAGATGAGATTTATTCGAAAGAGGAATTAGTCGCGGAAATGGGTGCGGCGATGTTGTGCGGAGTGGCTGGAATTGATAACAGCACTTTAGAAAATAGCGCTAGTTATATCGATTCATGGCTAAGAGCTTTGAAAAAAGAAAGTCGTTTAGTTTTACAAGCAGCTGCTCAAGCACAGAAAGCAGCAGATTATATTTTAGGTGAAACAAAGGAACAGTCTGTAGACGAAAACTAAAAGGAAATAGTCACTCGTTAAATCACAAGCACAAATTTCACCGGCTGACGGATCAGCCGGTGAAAGGATAAATCGAACAGGTTGAGCTAAATCCATAGTATGCTATAAAGGAGTGAAAGAATATGAAGGTTTTTCAAGTAATTTATTTTGCAAATGGCTTACAAAGAATATCGATTGTAGTGGCCACAAGTGAAGAAAAGGCAGAAAAAATGGTTTCTAAAGACTCTGACAGGAAGGATCTTTACCAATTAGATCGAATCCAAGAATGTGAACTGACTACGGAAAGTATTATTCATACCGAGGTGATAGAAATTGTTTGATACAAATCCTTTGAACCTAGATGCCTTAGAATACTTGTCATTTTAACACTATTAGAGAAAATACCGGCTATATCCTAGCCGGTGAAGCTCACGTTGGAGGAAAAAAACATTCGTTTTTTTCTTGATAAAAGCAGGCATCGAGCCTGCTAGAAGGTTGCTATAGCAACCCTAAACCTTTGAAAGTTTATTCTAGGAAAAGAAGATGTTTGACAGCAGGCTGAGCTTAATAACCTTTAAAATTAAGAGACGAATGTATTCACCCTGGTGCACATGTTCATAAACCGTTTGGAACAATGGATTTCTCATGGGTGGAAAGTTTAAATACAGGCTTAAAAGGAGAAATCAGAAATGAAAACTTGTCCATATTGCGGTAGCAAAATCGAAAAAATAAATCATGAGTATTACTATTGTGATTTTTGTTGTATGCAGCTTGATGCAAGGATTGTTAAAGAAAATCATGAACGCCTAGACGTTCGATTTCGTGATTTTGCTTTTGCTTCCTATATTGATAAGACCACACCGGAAATTATGACATTATCAACCTTTGAGCTCCTGTATTTACTTAAAATGATCCGGAAAGAGCGTAATGACATGTATCATCATATGCATGTATTTCGCAGGGCTAGTGAGGCTGGAAGTAACAATTACAAAGAAGCTGAAAAAGATTCAGGCCGCGATTATCTATATTTCACGAAAAAGGCATTTGTTGTGGAAAATATCATTCGGACCCGTTTAGGGTATGTACCGGAACGAATCTCGGAAAGTTATCTGGTAAAGTATTTGCAAAACATCAAAAACGATAAAAAAACCGGTCCTATGATTATTCGGACACAGCGGAAGGAGTTAAATAAAGAAGCCTTAATTGAGAACAAATCTAAATAAAAATAATGTAGGAAAAGTATCTTATATATAAAACTTTGTTATAACTTCCTAATAGGGAGTTTTTTTATGAGCATTATGTCAATTTTGTAGCGAAATTTAAATAAATTAACAAATTGCAATTGCATGGCCGAATCTATTGTAGATGACATTAATATTAATAATTTCCAGGAGCGTGTTTATGCTAAGACTTTGCGTAAAGTAATATAATAGTCACGAAGGGGGAAGTAAACATGATGACTTATGATGAAATTGAAATAGGGAAGTTGTTGAGATTAGAGAAAACCCATAAATATGAACCGGGTTATATTGTTCAAGTTATCGGTAAATCAGTTGAAAACATCAACGGATTTGAAGCACAATTTATAGTGATAGAAGATCCGGAACGCCCGAATAGATTAATTAGAAAGTCGCCTTGTCTCTTCTATCCATATTTTGAACATACTGATGCAACTTCTCAATTAAAAGAATTCGATCCTCATACTAAGATGACCTATTAATTAGACATGCCACTATGTTAATAATGGTAATTTTTTTTGTCAAAAACGAAAACAGAAATATAGAAGGAAATAAAATGGAAGTATTGAGATTTTTATTATGCAGTTGTGGTATTATTTAAGAAATATTCCATTTGAGGCTGAGGTTTTAAATTAACAGTCCAAGTGAAATATTATTCAGTAAAAATATGTTGCACTGGAGCATCAGAAATGTTATCATTTAAAAGTTGCCTCAAAAAAACATATCAATTGAAGGTTGAAATATTTAAAAGTAAGTAATTTTTAGTTGATGTTGTTAAAAATGTATGATATAATATTTTTTGTCGCTTTTTAAATAGGTGATCTTGTTCTTTGAAAACTAAACAAACAAAAAACGTCAACAAACAATAAATTAATCGTGTTTCTTCTATTAATATAGAGAACATGAGCCAACGTAACAA
>NZ_JAGGQX010000079.1:0-40236 GCF_018613095.1 Bacillus sp. ISL-75 | reverse complement strand
ACCTAGGCGAAGACTACTTTGACAAACAGAAACAGCAATCCATTGTCCGGCATTCACTTCGAAGACTTGAAAGTTTAGGATACATCGTTACTTTACAAGAACCAGAAGCATCTTAATCTATTCAACTCAATTCCTAAGATTCATGATTAGGCGCTCTCCCCTTTTTAAAAAATGAATGAGCTGCGTCTTCTTTAGTATTGCCTTTTTTTCTGAATTACAGAAGTTTATTTTCATGGTAGCTTAAGTACATTGCTTCACAATATTCTCGTAGTACGACATTAATCGTAATTCACAAAGCACCCGCATCCACCAATATCAAACATATCAATTTGCTCCGTTTGGTTTGCTTGGTACTCTTTTCTTAATTGCTCCAGTGACAAGTTTTCCTGCACTTTGTTTCTTGTTCTTTTCAAGATAGTTACTTCTTTGCCTAGATAAGCTTGCATTTCCTTTTCGTAATTCTCTAGCCATTCATAACGATCTGGAAAGGTTTTAAGTAGATGGATAAAGTGACCTTGTCCACCTCTCACACACATTCCTGAACAGTTATTATGAGAAAAACCAAGTTTGTAAAGTTTAGGAATTTTTATGCCTACCGTTTCCAAATAACTAATCATTTCAACTTTGGATAGATAAGGCTCTTGACACATTGGAAACTCAGCTTTTACGGTGCCCAATTCCTTGTAGTTGCCTTTGTGCGGTGTTCTTCTGTCCAATCAATACCTAAGTAAAGGATACATTCATCAGGCTGGAAATTGGCTTTTATCCACTTCTCAGCAGTCTTTTGTTTTAGCATGTGTGAACATTGAGCCAAACGACTATTTCCAAGCCATCTAACATCTTTAAGAACCCACACAATCGTCCACCTGTGTGGGTTTTTATCGTTTAAATTTCTACAAATGGTATATACTTGATAATAATTGAATATGACATTTTTTGTTATAATTACCCGTGGAAGGTAGATGAAGAACCCATAGTCCCCGCTTTGGGTTCTTTTTCGTTATCAGCTACCCTGTCCGGCATACAATCAGAAATGGAAGTATTAGTGCCAGAAAACGCCCGCTATGTAGCAGAAAAAATAATTAAGCACAGCGACCGGGGATGGGAGGTTTATGTGCGGGAGGTATAAGCATGGCAGACAAAAAAGACCAGCTCACGATCCACGAAAAGTGGGAAATCGACAGCAAACAAGGCATTAAAACAGAAAAAGGACCGGAAGCCAGGGAAGCCGAAGAAACCGGCGCCCTTTTGGAGATAGAAGATCGGTCGAAATAGGTAAAAACATAGAAAGAGCTCTTATTACAAAAAGTAATTGGAGCTTTTTTTATTTGTCTAAAAAGGAGCCGAGATCATGGAACGAAAATAAAAAGCAGCCACCAAAAAGTGACTGCCCAAAACCATGTACGTTTTTATATCAAATTATTGATAGGTGAATATTTCTTGTGTTGTCCTTGAACATCCATATTGCTCATCTGAATGTATTTACGTGTCATACTCATATCCGTATGCCCTAAAGTCTTTTGTAAGCTAAATGGGTCTCCACCATTTTTAATATACCATAACGCTCCAGTATGACGGAATGTATGAGGACTGACACGTTTTTTAACCCCTGCTACCCTTCCGAGATCTCTCATGTCAATTCTGATCGTAGCATGATTAATTTCGTGTCCAACATAAGTTAAGAATAAATTTTCATCCTCGAAATCCTCGGTAATTTCCATATATTCTTTTAGTAATTCAATTGTAGGTTCGGTAATTGGCACGATTCGGGCTTTTCTGGTCTTTGTGTCCATTGCCTCAAGGAATATTTCACCCTTCTCAAGATTTACGTTGCTCCGCTTCATTGCACAAAGTTCAGAAATGCGTACTAGCGTATCTAATAGAACATAAATGATTACTTTATTTCTGAATCCAGTGTACGTCGAATCGTCAATGACGCCGATCATCCTCATAACTTCTTCGGGTGTAAATGATTCTAACGTATCTTCTGGTGTTTTGATCGGCTTGAAATCCTCATGGATAGGTTCATTAATCCATCCCTTCTTGTGACAGTATTTAATAAATGCTCTCATATTACGAATGCATATATTAACTGTCATAGGAGAAAGTTCTTTGTCATGAATCATATACCCTATATATCCTTGAAAATCTTCAGTAGTGACGTTCTCATTCGTCATCTCTTCACCAAGAAACTCTTTGAGATAGGCATAGTTATTGTAGTACTCATCAATTGTCCTAGATGCTAAACCTTCTGTTTTCTTAGCAGTCATAAACTTATCAAACATCTCATCCAATGTCAGGATATTTGAATCAGCCTTAGTTTTCGATTTACTACCCTCTCTAATCTTACCTAGTTTTGGCTTAACCTTTTTTTGCATAAAAATAACCTCCAACGAATAATTATTTGGAGGTTGAAGGAAACGTTCTCTACAGTCTCGGCGACAGTCCCTCTACAGTCTTGCCGGTAGATAGGCGTGAGACTGGTGAAGGAATATGTAAAAACTTTTATCAATATAAAATTGCGAAAACCCTTGATACAATTGACTTAATGGCGGAACTGCGTGGGAATCAAACCCACCAGACCTGACACGCAGGTCTCAAGCAGTTTTGAAGACTGTGGAGGAGACACTCGACTTAAGCCTCTCTGAATCTTTCTGACAATTTATACAGAACGAAATTAGATGAGTAGTTGTACATCAAAGGAAAGATAATTTCGTTTAAATGCAAATCTCCAACACACTAAAAATTGTATATTATAAATTTTTTAAAATACTACTTGCATTGTTCTTATATCGTAAACCTGCCTGAACATAACGATCAACCATCTCCCTGGTTTTATGGCCCGTTTGTTTCATTATGGCTATTTCCGTCATTCCCATCATGGCCGCGCTTGTCGATAGTCCACTTCTCAAACTATGTGCCGCAAAGTCGTTTACATCCATACCAAGTTCCCCGATATATTTCTTTATGATGAGTGCTACAGATTTATCACTCAACCTTTCCTTGATATTTCCATGCCGATCAATGGAACGAAACAACGCTCCAGTAGTGGTTTTACTTATTTTAATCCATTCTTTAGTTGCTTTAACTGGGCAAAATTCATTGTACGTATAAACAACACCTTTTATAAGATCATCATTTTTCGTTTTAGTTTCGCGAACCCTTACGTCCATTCCAAAGTCGTTGATTTCTAAATCTTCTATATCAATAGATACCAATTCTGAACGTCGGCTCGCAAGGGCAAAACCTAATAATAGGATGGCTTTATCTCGTACACCAATAAGAGTCGAGATATCAATTTTATCGATTAAGGCCGGAAGCACCTGTAGCATCAATGCCTTTTTCGGTTCTTGCCGAGTACCGATCTCTCTTTTAATTCCTTCCAATAAGGCTTGGACCTCAACTTCCTTGGATGGTGGAAGAAGATGTTTGAATTTATGTGCCATATTAATAGAAGAAACTCGTCTTCGTATAGTCGAATATTTATGTGTTGTTGCCAATTCCGATAAATAAAGGCACAGTGTACCCGCAGATGCCGGAAGGGGATCTCGCCCATTCAACTCACACCACTCTGTGAAATGCTTCCAGTCCGACGCGTAACTTCTCTGGGTGTTCTTACTTTTAGAGTTTTGTATGTAGAATTTAATTTTTTCCAGTTTTTCTTTGTCAATCTGAAGAAATTTTCCACTTTCAGTTAACTGCATAATCGAACCTCCTTAACGGCTGGTTTTTCCGGTTTTAAGTTCCGATAACTATATATTATCGGAACTTAGTATTTTCGTAAACAAAATAGAGAAAAAATCCATGATTTTAATTCACACAAATTAGAAGTTAACCTTTCTAAAATGGTAACATCTAATAACCACATTAATAAATAGTCAAGACTATAATGAAATTTAAAATATATCATGTATTAATAGAAGGAGCCAGTCACGATGAGCACAAACAATATGAAACTTTGCACATTGAAATGAATATGTATTTACAATTAAACCGCATGGTGATGAATTTCAAATAAGGATTCAGGTTACATATAATCTTAATCATAATAGAGAGCTTTTTTGCAATATTACTTATAGGAAAACTCTTTATCCCTCCCTAATATCTATTCGTAAAGCAATAGCTATCTATCACCAAATACTTTAATCCAATATGGACTTTCTAAAATTCTACAATTATTGAATATTATTAAGATGTTTAAAATTAAATAATAAAATACTCCCATTATTTAGGGTGTTGGAGATTTACATTCTAGCGCATTTATCTTTTCTTTTATGTACAATCATACATGTAATTTCGTTGTAGGTTAATTGTTTATTAATTCAAGGAAAAAGGTTATATATACAAATATTTGTCTCTTCTTTTAAAAAAGATCATTTTATTGTTAAAGAAACACTATCGGCTTACCTTTTATCTATGATTTTTAATATTATTATTATTATGATCTATATCTAAAATTAATGATGCAAAATACTATATAAACGTAAATAACAACAATTATATTATATATGACTTTAATAATATATATTTTGACATATATGTTGTTAATTTTGTGAGATAATTAATATTCCTTTCGTCACCTAGCTTGAATAGATTAAAGTCAATCGATAGCAAGGAATAAAATTTCTTCATAAATACAAAAAGTCTCGTAAAATTCTTTCGAGACTTTTTGTATTTATGAACAATTATAATTTTTAAAGACACACACAGTTTTGAAGTTAGAGGGACGGTGTTATTTTTGGTTATTCTTCAGGCTCAAATCTTACCTTATGTTACTTTTAATGATTTTCCTTGCTAATCTTCAGGAATGTTGATTGGTTTTCTGTACAATCTATACATACTTATCATCCGTGTAGTATGAGTGCTCTTCCCAGCTGATGGAACTATGAAGGGTCACCGTAATATATATTCCCCAATTTCACCATTTGGTACGATAGTATCGTCCCAAATCACAGGAACATTTTTAATAAATATAAATTCAGCCAAAGTCATAATTTCACAGCAAATGCTTCGTACGGTTTTAAATCAAGTTGCTTAAAGTCAATCACTGATCTTTCATAATTACTGATAATTACATAATCACTTTGTCCAAAATCCGATAGTTCTACTGTTGTTACCTCTTCATTAAAGTTTGCTACAACAACCCAAGTCTGTCCTTTATAATGACGCATATAGATAAAGACCTGCTCAGGTACATCCATTACTAATTCAAAGTCTCCCCAGACAACAATTGGATTTTCTTTTCTTAATTGAATTAATTTTTGGTAGCAGTAAAAAATAGATTTGGAATCTTCTAGGTTTGCTTTTACATTAATCTCATCAAAATTTGGATTTACATGTAACCAAGGGGTACCAGATGTAAATCCAGCGTTTTGTGAATCATCCCATTGCATTGGTGTCCTAGCGTTATCGCGTCCCATTGCGTTGATTGACGCAATTATATCTTCTTTTTCATAACCGTTTGCCAAACGCTCATGGTACATATTCATGCTTTCAATATCATCGACTTCACTTATATCTTTTACAGGACAATTCGTCATGCCAATCTCTTCACCTTGATAGATGTAAGGTGTTCCCTTCATTAGGTGAAGCAAAATTGCAAACATTTTTGCACTTTCCACTCGATACGTTGTATCATTTCCCCACCGGGACACAATTCGAGGTAAATCGTGGTTGTTCCAAAACAAACTATTCCAACCCTCATTCCCTAAGGATGTTTGCCATTTACTAAGGACCTGTTTTAATTCCTCTACCTCTAACCGATTAAGGTCCCATTTTTCTTTACCGGGTTGTTGGTCCAGGCAAACATGTTCAAATTGGAAGACCATGGATAACTCATTACGTTTTGGATCAGAATAAAGCTTGGCAATTTCTGGCGTTGCCCCCCAGGTTTCTCCAACTGTTAACACATCGTGTTTTCCAAAGGTTTCCCGATTCATTTCTTGCAAGTAATCGTGTAATCTTGGCCCATTTCCTGTTACTTCTTCATCTGGAATTTTACCGATTAAATCAATCACATCCATCCGAAATCCACCAACACCTTTTTCTAGCCAAAAATTCATCATATCCCATACTTCTTGTCTGACTTTTTCGTTTTCCCAGTTTAAGTCTGGTTGTTTTTTGCTGAATAGATGTAAATAATATTGACCAGTCTCTTCATCATACTCCCAGGCTGAACCACTAAACGTTGATCTGAGTGAATTAGGTGCTTCACCGTGTACGGGGTCTCTCCAGACATAATAATCACGATAAGGATTGTCTTTACCTTTACGAGATTCGATAAACCACTTGTGCTCATCTGATGTGTGGTTAACAACTAAATCCATTATGATTTTAATGTTTCGTTGTTCTGCCTTCTTAATCAACTCATCCATGTCATCCATCGTGCCAAATTCTGTCATTATATCTTGATAATCACTAATATCATAGCCATTATCATCATTTGGTGATTGGTAGACTGGGCTAAGCCAAATGGCAGTAATCCCCAGTTTTTCTAAATACTCTAATCTGCTTATAATACCTTTTAAATCACCAATTCCATCACCGTTACTATCCATAAAGCTGCGAGGATATATTTGATATACGACACTCTCTTTCCACCATTTTTTCTCCATATTGATCTTCCTTTCATTTCTTATATTCATATTTCAACGTAAACGTTTACGGTTAAGCGATTTTATAACGTTGAGTGAAAGTAATAAATCCATCATTTTCACTCAACGTTACAAAATACTGAATCTTATTTTAAGGAACGGACCGTGTCACGTTCAACTATTCGATGGGGAAAAATCTGATTCACAATTACATATGGATCCAATAATAGCTGAACGGAGGACCTTCCCATTTCGTATAATGGCTGCGCTACCGTCGTAAGTGGAGGAATCGCCTTTTCAGCCGTTGGAGTGTTATCAAACCCAATAACCGATAGTTTTTCTGGAACTCTGATTCCTTGTTTATATAAAAAAGATAATGCACCTGCAGCCATTTCATCACTTGCACAAAATACACCTGTAATGGACGGATCATTGCTTAATAATTGATCCATACATTCTATTCCACTTTTAAAATGATAATCGCCGTGCGTAACCATTTCATTGGTTACTTTTATACCAGCGTCATTTAACGCATCCGTAAATCCTTTTACACGTGGAATGGTCGCGACAGCATCTTCTTTTGTTCCTGCAATCATCCCAATACGAGAATGACCCTTTTTAATTAGATAGGCTGCAGCATCATATGAAGCTTGATAATCATCCACTTTTAAAAATCGTATAGGATAGTTTGTTTGGGTTGCGACTAATACTACCGGTACCTTCATCATTTCTATCTGTTTATATTCATCAGGCGTAATCGTGCCACTCACCATAATAATTCCATCTACACGTTTTTCATACAAAGTTTGTAAATAATCCCTTGTACGATAGTTTGTTTTACAGATCATCACAGTATAACCAAGCTCATGAGCACGTTCCTCAACCCCTGCCAGAACCTCATTTGCAAATAGCTGTGATACATCGGGGACAAGGACGCCAATTGTTTTTGTTTCACGATTAATCAAACCCCGGGCAACAGCGTTAGGCTGATAGCCAATCGATTCAATCACTTGTTCTACCCGCTGTTTCGTTTTTTCAGAGTAGCCTGGTAGGTTATTCAAAATACGAGAAACAGTCGCGACAGATACACCTGCTTGTTTTGCTACATCTTTAATAGTAACCATTATCTATCACCAACTTTCACGTAAACGTTTTACTAATAAACATTACCACATGTGTAAAACTTCTTCAACAGCTTTACATCCCCCTATTATTTGTATGTTCTTGAATTATGATATACTAAAGAACTAACTAACTATTCGAAAAGAGAAGAAGCGAGATTCTGACGCATCACCTGCTAGTAATTGAAGCGATCATTTTTCATTCCTTCTCTTTTACTAATAACAACAACGATTAAGTGAGATCAATCATCATTAACCTTTATTTGCCCCTGCTTTCAGTCCTTCTGTAAGATGATCCTGGAATATAAAGAATAAAATCGTAATTGGTACAGCTACTAACACAGCACCGGCAGCAAAGTTAGTGAACTCTGTATTCCCGCGGCCGGTTACCATCTCGAACAGCCCAACAGCCAATGTTTTCTTTTGATCAGAACGTAGAACAAGCTTTGCAAAAATAAAGTCCATCCACGGTCCAATAAAGTTTGTAACCGCCACAAAGACTAGAATAGGTTTTGAAAGTGGCATCATGATTTTATAGAAAATCGTCATATGGCTGGCACCGTCAATTTTTGCTGCTTCTTCAAGACTTTTTGGGAAACCGTCAAAGTACCCTTTCACAAGCCACGCACCAAATGGAATCGATCCTCCGGCATAAACGAGAACGAGTCCCCAATGGTTGTCGAGTAAATTCATTTGCAATAATAGGATATAGATAGCAATCATGCCCATAAAGCTAGGAAACATTTGCAAAACAAGCATGGTCATTAAACCTTGTTTTCTTCCGGGAAAACGAAATCTGGAAAAAGCATAAGCTGCTGTTACAACTAGAAGCGTAGACAATATCGTATTCGCGAATGCAATTTTCAACGTATTTTTATACCATAATAGATAATCCGTTTCTTTAAATAGATATTGATAATGTACAAATGATATAGAATCAGGAATTAAACGAGTAGAGAATAAAGAGTTTCCTGGGTTCATAGAACCAGTTAGAATCCAAATGACAGGGTATAAAATAAATACCGTTGTTATGATTAAAATAGTATAAATAACGGTATGGCTAATTTTCTTTTTTAAGCTTAATCCCATCATGACATCATATCCTCCTCTTTAAAGGCTTTTGTTCTTCTAAAGTTCCAAATGGAGAATGTAGCAATCACAACGAAAATCAATATGGAGACGACAGAAGCCATTGCAAATTGATTATTGTCCAGTGTCAGTTTATAAATCCAGCTTATCAAAATGTCTGTCGATCCGGCATAGCTATAATCCACATTGACAGGTCCGCCTTCTGTCATTAAATAAATAATGTTAAAGTTGTTAAAATTTCCTGCAAAAGACATGATCGCAAGTGGTGCAGTCGCAAACATCATCAACGGCATGGTAATTTTCCAAAATTTTTGTATTGGTGATGCACCATCCACATCTGCTGCTTCGTATATTTCTTTATCTATACTTGTTAATACTCCGCTCATTAATACCATCCAGAAGGGAAAGCCAAACCACATATTGACAACAATAAGTGTCATTTTCGCCCATAATGGATCGGATAACCAAGGGATTGCATGCTGAATCACACCCAAGTCCATTAAATAACGATTTAAAGGACCAAATTCACCATTAAAAATGTTTCTCATGATTAAAATCGAAACAAACTGTGGAATCGCCCATGGCAGGATAAAAATGCTTCGCCAAAACTTTTTCAATTTAATTCCTTGCTGGTTAAGTAATACAGCGAAAAAAAGTCCTAAGAAAAAAGTGGTAGCAGTTGAAATAATGGCCCAAACAACGGTCCATGAAAACACACCATAAAAAGTGGCACTCCATGTTTTCATTTGAAACAGCTGAATAAAGGTATCAAATCCTACCCAATCCACTAAGTGCTTTGGCGGCAGGTGATTGGGTGCTGAATAATTTGTAAATGCAATTAAAATACCAAATAATAATGGAAGAATGGTTAGAAAAGCTGTAAATAGAACAGAGGGTGTTAACAAAATATAAGGAAAGCCATTTTCCCATATGTTTTTAAACATCTCTTTTGCGTTATTAGGTTTAATTCCCTTTTCATTTCTAACGGCAACCTTATAGGCATCCCGAATATTTAAATAATAGAACCATAGGAAAAGTAGGGATGAAATTAAAAATATGATTCCGTTAATTAATAAGAAAATGGAATGGTCACCCTGAACAATTTTAAACCCGACCCGATGCTGAGGTGTTTCCCCTAATGTTGTAATCCCCCACATAGCCCATTGGAAAGGGACCGTCCAAAATATAAGCAGATACAATTCCAGTGCTAAAAAACTCAATCCTTTTACGATTTGTCGATTATACAGCTGTCCAAGTCCCATAAATAATCCGGAAAGTATAGCAGCCATTCTAGGCTTTGTCAGGAATGATTTTTTAGCTGGTTGCGGTGATTTAGAAGATTTTTTTCTATTCTTTGATTCATACTTTTGCGAGATAGGCAGTTGATCATCTACATATTTTCGAGCTGTCGTATTCATTTTTCACCCTCCTTTTGAAATGAGAGGCTGGACTCTCCAGGCATTAACCCCTTAAACCAACAAAATAGATAGATTTCTCTCAGGAAAAGCATACTATTTATTTTGCTTTCGGGAGACTTACCAATGAGTCAGCCTCATTTTTAAATGTAATTATTTAGTCTGGGACTTGATGGCATCTTTAATTTGTTGAACCCCTTTATCCAGTGCTGTTTGAGGTTCAGCAGCCTTATTCCAAATCGCTGTATATGCCACTTCTTCTGCACCCCATACATTTTGCATTTCAGGGATATTAGGCATTGAAATGGAATATTGTGCTTGTTCTAAGAAAGCATGATTTAATTTGTCTTGCTTAATGGTTTCATTTTCTAATAATGCTTTAGAAGGTGGCAGCTGTCCTGTTAATTCATAACGTTTTAACAGCATTTCATCACTTGTCGCGAATTTTGCCAACAATGTCGCTGCTTGTGGATATTTACTATAAGCATTAACATAGTAGGCCTTTGTTCCTGAAAAAGTGGTTGGAACTTCCCCATTGTCAAGTTTCGGTAGAGTTGTAATTCCAAAATTGACTTTAGCATCTGAATAGCCTTTCACCATCCAAGGACCAGTGATATTATATAAAAGTTTTCCTTCAGTAAAGTAAGAATTGATGACATCACTGGTAAGGTCTTCTTTTTTCAGCGGCAATAATTCATCACGGATACGTTGCATTAATTTCGCTGCTTTTAGCGAACCTTCATTGTTTAAACCAATTTCATTTGGATCTGTATTTTTGTCCCCGAAAATATAACCGCCATATCCTCCAACAAATCCATGGATTAAGTAGAAATTACCTGGTTCAATCATGAAACCATATGAACCTTGGTGTTTTTTCTGAAACTCTTTCGATTGCTTGATTAATTCTTCCATTGTTTCGGCTGGTTTAAAGCCCATTTCATCCAATAAAGTTTTGTTATAGAAAAGGGCAACTCCTTCAATGTTTAACGGGAAACCAAATGTTTTAAGCTTGCCCTCTTCATCTTTTGCAGATACGGCTGTAATGGCACTATCCATAAAGCGTTTCTTATATTCATCTGCATAATAGTTATCATAAACTAATCCAGCCTTGCTCATCTCTCCTAAATGATCGTTGGCCGCATTAAATACGTCTGCTCCTAATCCGGCAGGACCATCTGTTTCAAGCTTTCCAGGAGCATCAGTATGATTTACATTTGCATATTTAACCGGGATTCCATATTTTTTTGTGAATTCTTTTGCGACATATTTTGCCCATTCACCTTCTTCATCCTTGTTATCCCATAAAACCAGCTTTGCTCCTTCTTCCGGGGTAATTTCTTCTTTTGCTGTTTCTTTTGCTGAACTGCTTTTAGCGGTTTCTTTAGAAGCTTCTCCTCCCGTTTGGGCCCCTGGCTTACTGCATGCTGCTAATGCAAATAGTAACAGTGCGATTAAAGATAGATTTAATAGCTTTTTCAAAATAATTCCCACCTTTTGATTTATTAATATTTATCTCAATGCTTATTTGGTAAAGTTTCTACCAAAATAAACAGTTGAAAATTTAAGTTAGTGCAATCGTTTGCACAATTGGCTAAAGTGTAACTATACTTCGAATTCTTTTTTAAAATAATGGAAAATAGGAAGGCATTTTAATTTGTTCCTTTTCTCCCTCATTGTCTACTTCTGATTCTTGCTTTGTCATATAGTATGATTGGTAAAGTCACTTTCCTTTTCTGATAAAGAGAACTCTTTTGCTTTACCTATTAAATTGTGGATAACCAGCATTTGTTCGCTATCGGTCACTCGTTTAAATGAAAGAAATCCTTCTACTTCTGTAAAAGAGGCTTCCATTTCACCTTCAATCAGCATCTTATTGGATCTGCGTACATGAATCATCTTTTTATAATGATTTAATAAAGAATTTTCATCCTTAAGCTCGGCTTCGGCAAAAAGTTTTTTAAAATCTTGATTTTGGATAAGCGGTTCCCATTTCGTCTGAATAGCCGCATTTTGATTCTTTGTCCACAAGAACGGTTCACGTATTTGTTCATCAGGTTTTGTACCGGATAGACCGATTTCCTCTCCATAATAGATGAATGGGTTCCCTGAAAACGTTTTTCAAAATATAGAAGCAGCCATTTTGGCATGCTCCACATTTCCGTTTAACTAGCTCATTACACGTCATATCATGATTTGTAATAAAAGTGGAATCAATAAAATTCCCCTGTGAGACTTATTATAGTATTCTCTTATTCTCCCTAATGAGGTGACAATTCCTGCATCACTCACTGACTTTACCGATTCGAGGATTTGACCCGCTAAATCAAAGTTAAAGGCAGAAGTTAACCCTTTGCCAAGTATGGAGCAGCAACCATTGCGGTATCCCAAACTTCTCCTACTAATTGGACTTTTGGATTGACTTTTTCCATTTCAGCTCGAAATTTCTGCCACCATCTATTGTCATTTTCTTCATCATTCTCCAAGTTGTTGGGGAATATATGTTTTGCAGCATCTAAACGAAATCCATCAATACCGACTTCTGTCAGCCAAAACTTTCCTATGTCAATTATTTCTTTCCTTACCTAAGGATTTTTATAATTCAAATCAGGCATTCCTTCCCAAAAGACACCTTCGTAATATTTATTGCTTCCTGCTTGATGCCAAACTTGCTGGCCACATTCACCCATTGCCGTTGTATCTGTGTCTTTATTAGACTAGACATAGTAATCTTTATATTTTGGATCACCTGATAATGCTTTTTGGAACCATGGATGTTCTTTACCTGTGTGATTGACAACAAGATCGATAATGACATTGATTCCTCTTTAATGCGCTTCTTTTACAAGCGCTCTCATTTCTTCCAATGTGCCATACTCTGGATTAATCTCCTGATAGTTTGTAACATCATAACAGTGATAGCTTGGTGATAGATTTATCGGCATAAGCCAAATTCCTTCAATTCCTAAATCTTTTAAATAGTCCAGCTTCTTGGCAGCCCCTTTAAGATCTCCTATTCCATCTCCATCCGAATCCGGCAAAGGAACGAACTAAAATTTCATAATAGACACCATGAGGTTCAGAGCTTAATAGTTTGGTTTTTTCGGGATTTATACTAGTTGTTTCATTTGAACATCCTGTCACAAGTATGCTTGTTGCTAAAAAAGTCGCACTTGCTGATTTTGTAAATTTTTTTAACTTCATTCACTCTCTCTTTGCTATAAAAAAGCTAATTGTAAGAATAAAGGTTTTACTTTTTTCCTTTCTTTTCTCTGGTATATATTCCATTTTAAACAGCAATTAACGAAAAATATTTCAAAAAATTGTTTTCAGTAAACGTTTACTTAACTATTAAAAAAAATAAACAATTTAACACGAAAACGTTTACTTAACTATTAAAAAAATATATAATAATAAACGTAAACGTTTAACCTAACTTGTAATCTATTAAATCATCCTGATTCTAAATTGTCAATATATTTTGTGATTTTTTTTACTATTTCATATAACCTCTGCCATTCACTTATTTTTTTCTTGAAAGTCCCTTTTCGAAATTACTAATAAGAATTATTTATCAAATTATCCAGAAATGAGGAATTCTGATGTTAAAAGAAGCTATTTATCACCGACCAAAAAACAATTTTGCCTATGCCTATGATAACAAAACATTACACATTCGCCTTCGTGCTAAAAAAGGTGACTTAACAAAAGTGTTTCTAATATATGGGGATCCCTATCAATGGACCAAAGATGGGTGGACAAACCTTACTAAACCAATGACACTTGAAGGCTCAGATGAGTTATTTGAATACTGGTTTACGGAAGTGAAACCTGAATTCCGGCGATTACGCTACGGATTTGAACTCTATTCGGATACTGAAGCCGCTGTATATGGCGAGAGAGGTTTTGTAGAAAAAGATCCCCGTGATTCCAGCTTTTATTTTTGTTTTCCGTTTTTAAATCGGATTGATGTATTCAAAGCGCCGGAATGGGTTAAGAATACGGTATGGTATCAAATCTTCCCAGAACGGTTTGCGAATGGCAATCCTAAGTTAAACCCTGAAGGCACACTTCCGTGGGGAAACCAAAATCCTGAACCAGATACATTCTTCGGCGGCGACTTTGAAGGAATTATTGAAAATATTAATCATTTAGTAAAACTTGGGGTTACAGGCATTTACTTCACGCCCATTTTTAAAGCAGTAACGAATCATAAATATGACACGATTGATTATATGGAAATTGATCCGCATTTTGGAGACAAAGCAACTTTTAAACAGCTTGTGGAAGTATGCCACGAGAATGGGATTCGTGTCATGCTTGATGCCGTATTCAATCACAGTGGTTTTTATTTTAATGCTTTTCAGGATGTGCTAGAAAAACAAGAGAAATCCAACTATAAAGATTGGTTTCATTTAAGAGAATTTCCAGTGCAGGCCTTTCCTGAACCAAACTATGATACCTTTGCATTTACACATATGATGCCAAAGTTAAATACTGAGCATCCTGAAGTGCAAGAATATCTTCTTCATGTCGCAAAATACTGGATTGAAGAATTTGATATTGATGGATGGCGCCTCGATGTTGCCAATGAAGTTGATCACGAGTTTTGGAGAGCGTTTAGAAAAACGGTAAAAGCGATCAAATCAGATGCCTACATTCTGGGCGAAATTTGGCATGATTCTATGCCTTGGCTTCAAGGCGATCAATTTGATGCAGTGATGAACTATCCTTTTACAAATACGTCTTTAGACTTTTTTGCAAAGGATAAGATTAATGCAGAGGAATTTGCCCAGCAGCTGACAAAAGTTTTAACCTCTTATTCGAAGAATGTAAACGAAGTGGCATTTAATTTATTAGGGAGTCATGATACCCCAAGAGTTTTAACGGTTTGTGACGAAAATATCGACAAGCTGAAGTTGCTTTTCCTATTCCAGCTATCATTTATCGGCACACCTTGTATTTATTACGGGGACGAAATCGGATTAATGGGAGAAAATGACCCAGGCTGTCGGAAATGCATGATTTGGGATGAAGAGGAACAAAACCTCGAACTCTTTTACACTGTCCAAAAATTAATTTCACTTCGAAAAGAGCATGCTGCATTTGGAAATGAAGGCAAATTTACGGTTTTAGAAACGAATAATAGCACAAACCATATCATTTATTCCAAGCAGTCCGGTGATGAAACGATTATTATTGCGATTAATAACTCTACTGATAAGCTGGATGTGACGATTCCATATGATTTTACTGGTAAAAGCCCCATTGATTTATGGAATAATAAACCTCTTAGAGAAACGTCAAAAGTTGAACTTTCGCCTTATGGATTCGCAATAATCCAAGTGAAGAACTAAAACAATAAAAAAGCAGACGGTATAGCGGGAATCTTTTATAGATTCTCATTACCATCTGCTTTTTGTTTCTCCAGGGGGTAACTGCATGATTGCCGTTCAACCAATTGATGAGGATGATAATCTGCTTGGTTGGTTCAGTCCGATCGGTTTTATGCTACCTATTATTCAATATAATGGCTCTTTAATGGAATACCATGACTAACGTTTTTAAAACAGTAATAAAAGGATGGCTACTGTCCAAAAGCATACTTTATAACACATTAGAAAGAAGTTCTAATCTGTATGTCAAAAGGGCGAGTTTTCTCTTTTTGACAAATGTCATTCCTTTAAAGCACATTTTGAAATGACTTTTCTGAATTAATTTAAACCTTAACGTGGGTTTTTTGCATATTGCTGGTGATCCCCCTAAGGGAAGATGAGGAAGAACATCAAAACTCCAGGTATTTTATCCTGGAGTTAAGCAGTTGCAGTCTGTTTTAATGCTTTCCAACTTACCTGTTCTGAAACAAACTCTTCGTACAACTTTATATATTAAATTTCTTTTCTTTCAGATAATCCCTCAAACTCTTCAAATGCCTTAATTTGATAAGTAACCTCACCAGTCACGGTTCAAACCATATTTGGACTATATTTCTTCAAAATAACTTGTTCTCATTCAATAAAGAATTCAATACAGCCTTAGAAAAACCGTTTTATTAGAAAATGTTTGAATCTCCTTTCCTTGTGAAGTCATAATACAAGCAGTGATATTGTCCTTATGGACATCTAATCCACATACTCTTTCAATGATAACATCCAAAGGTGAATATTTTTGAAAAAATTGTTTGTCGCATCATGCCAGTCACAAAAAAGGACATGCTTGCTTTCACAAACATGTCCTTGGTAACTTAACAAATCTTTTAATTATTTAATTACCGCACTAGGATGATCTCCTTCAAATCCAGATTGGCTGCTCTGGCATTACCTTCACCTTGTTCTACACTCTTACAACCAAGTATGACACTTGTTGCAAATGTAAACTTGTTAGCGGCTTTATTATCTTTATTTATGCTATTTTGCCTGGATATAATTATATTTTTCTAGCTTTTTGTATAATCTTTTGGAAAGATTCAAATATAAAACGCTTATTTAATTCCTCGGATAATAACATAATAAAGTCTTTACTTACATTAAACCTAATAGCTTTTTTATATACTTCTAGCAATTCTTCTGTGCTGAGTTTATCCACAATTTTCTTCACTCCACTAATCCCCAATATTTAATAGCGGATTAATTTTCTGTTTATATATTTGATATCCTTGGCAAGTCCTATGGAATATCGTTAATCTTGCATTGTAAAAAAGAAGGTAGACACTAAATGACTTTTTTCTACATCATTTCGCAGCTTGTCCTCAAGTGTAGGGATTTCTCTCGGAATGCGGTCATATGAGATAATAATTTGCTCGTTTTCCTTACGAAGGTCAAAACGGTAGAAACAGCATACCTTATTAAACTCTAAGGACCCGAAACCCTATGGGCGGCATTGCAAATAATAGATGTTATAACAAATACAATGATTGAAATAAAAAATAGCTTTGAAAAGATCAGCCTCAATGGGCAGATCTTTTTATAATGTTTAGTTACTGACATCTAGTTGCTCTATATTAACCACTTTAATTGTAACGGGTCCAAAGGTTATTTAACTTGATTTCGTAACCGATCGGCTTCTAGACTTGCGTTCTCTTGGTTTATTCTTTTCGATTCATTTTCTTGTTGCCAATTGTGCCCAGTTAATTTGGGGATATTTAATTTTGCATTTTTATTGAATTTGGCAGCAACCCCGTTGGTACCATTATTGACAACAATTTGACGACCTCCGTCTTTTTTGGAAGGTACCCATACCCCTAAATAACCATGAACTTGTGAATTTTTAACTCCATTAACTGGGACCGCTAATACTCCATTTTTATCAGTTTTTAATAGCTCAGTGTTAAATCCTGTAGCATCTTCAAATGTTTGGTTTGCATGATTTTTTCCCAAATCAACATTGATTGTGGTTTTTGTATTTGGGTTGTTACCAATGACAGTTGCTACACCTGTATTTCTATTTGTTCCGTACCGAACACTGGCGATTAAATCGTATCCAGGCGTTTGAGATGTATTCGATGTGTAATAGTTAATTTTCTGGTCACCTGAAGCAAATTGATTTCTTGCCTGAAGCAGATTAACGATTGTGTCATGATAGATCGACTTCGTTGACATGTAAGGTTTATTTGATACAAACATATCCCCATAATAAACAGTAGGAACTGTGTCTTTATTTGTTAAAATATACGCATATTGGCTCGGAATATTATGAGGGGCAAACTGGGCGGCATCCACACATCAGTTAGTCCCCATTGTTTTAATAAGGCGCTTTTTTTCATCAAATTCGTATACATATTGCTTTCATACGGCTGATAAAGGCTGATGATTTCCGCCCATTATTGAAGCCGTGCCTGCATTACTCGGAAACGATACAGGAATGGTCTGCTTTAATGCGCGATCTAAGCCTTCTTTATCCAAAATTCCATAAAACCAAGGGCCTTCATCCGTCATCAGCACATTTCCGGACTTTACTTCAGTCCAGATGTCGCCGTGGTCTTTCATCCGTGAAAAATGGATGATCTTTTCCCTGTAAAGAGCCCTTAACTGCTTGACCGCTTGGACTGTCTCTTCGCTATTTAAAAACCCGGAAGACTTCGTGAAGTTCTCATTCATCAGCGATCCTCCGAGGCTGTATATATAAGGAAGCGTATCCCACGGTTCCCATCCCCCGAGTCCAATCGAATAATGGTATTTCCGTGCAAGATCAATTACTTTTTGAAACGTGGGTGGCGGCTCTGAATATCCAGCCCGTTGGAGAAGCTTCCGGTTAAAAATAGCCGATTTAACATACATATCAAGTGGCAGGGAGTAATATTGATTCTGCTCAAAGCCGACTCTCCTAGCTTCCCGTTGATATAGCCGACTGATATCTTTGTAATCGGAAAATCCGTTTAACGGTTCAAGAAGTCCTTTATGTGAAAACTCGGGTACCCAGGACAAATCGATTCGGACCACATCCGGACCCCGGTTGGAGGAGGCAAGTGAAATCAAGGTGTTCCTTAATTCGTTATTGATCGCTAGGTTTATGGAATCGACACGAATATTCGGGTACTGCCGTTCAAAAGCCGGAATTAGCTCCCCCTCCAGTACCCGGGTTTCTTCATCGCTGTACGTGTGCCAAAAAGAAACGACAGTGACTTCGTTTCCGTGGAGTGTTTCAACCTTATTCGGATCGGAGATCAACGATTTACTCCCGCAACCGGTAGTAAATACAACAAACATTAATATTAAAATCAAACGGAAGGCCATTTCGGAATGCCTCCTTTCTTAATTGAGTTAAGAGTCTGCTGCTTGGTGCTCTTCTCTGTATTTAACCGGAGTAAATCCGGTCATTTTCTTGAACATCTTACTGAAATACTTCACATCTTTAAATCCCGCGGCTTCGGCCACTTCGTAGATATGGCAATCATACTGCGCCAAAAGCCGTTTAGCTTCCCGAATCCGCAGTTCGATTATATAATCGATAAAATTTCGGCCCGTTTGTTTTTTGAATAGAAGACTAAAATAACTTTTATTAAGATGAACGAAATCCGCCACACTCTGTAGCGTCAAGTTCTCTTTATAATGATTTTCTATATATTCTAATGCCTTTGTAATCATTTGCCCGCTATATCCGTTATTCTCCACTTTTAATACAACTGGCTTTACGATTTCCTCCAGCTGACACTTTAAAATGAACACCAATTGTTCTAAAGTTTCCGCCCTCTGAAGCTGATTAAGCTGTTCAACGAGCAATGGTCCTTCCCCCTCATACAGCTTATAACTACCGGATAGAAGACTGCATGCTTCTTCCTTTACTTTTTCAGGGGAGTGATCTTCACTATTCCATCGTTTAAACGCAAATTCAACAGCAATGGAAACCGGATCTCCATTATGGAGCATTTTGTAGAAAGAAGTCCAATCGCTTTTCACTTCCCCATCCATTAATGATACTCCATCGCTATTACTCTTTTCCTGTTCGTTCATTCGGTATAGCCCACCCAAGCCATTGAAAAATCGCCTTTGACAGGCTGAACGGCTGTTAAAATATCCATTTAGAATGCTCTGAATTCCTTGTTCTACCGTAAAACCGATCGATGTTGAAATTCCCCATTCCAATTCTAAATACCGCTTCCACTGAAGAAGCCAATGCTTCGCTTCTCCGTCATAATCAGGAAATAAAAAAAGAAGGCGCAAAGAGTAAAACATATTCTGTTACGCTTAAATCTAAGGAGCATTCAGAACATGAATTGTTCCAAAACAGTGAAACCTTTAAAACAATCTCAAAGGAACGCTATAAGATTGAAGCGAAGAATAGTGAACTAAAGCATAGGCACGGGTATGATGTCGCATCATCCTCGGGTCTGATTGGCATGCAAATGCAGGGTGCGATCACAATCTTCGCTGTGAATCTCAAGCGAATACTCACATTGATGAAGTAAACCAAATAGGACATATATAGGAAAAAGGCATCCGATCGTCCGAAATGGAACGACTAGATGCCTTTTTTATTTCCAAGATATACATTAAAACATAAATACTGAAGGTTTTTCAATGGCCCCCACAACTAGAGGCAGTTTTTAATAAACTCCCTCTTTTAAGGAAGTGAAATTAATTGGGGTAATACAGGTTTTCCACCGTTTTGTTCCTGCACTCCACATGTGTGGAGTGTAATTGACAACACAAAGGGATGTTGGTGGGTTTATCAATAAAATCAAAGGCTAAATAATCAGCTTGGTATTGTTGAAACGATCAACCCATTGTATCGTTAATAAATTCGGTAGTGTAGACACTTCATGATGAATCTGAATATATTTTTTACACTTTACTGTTGCAACACATTCAATGAAAGAATGTCGATCTTCAATCAATACTTTATAACTACCTACATTCGGTAACGAATAATTCGGTAGTATACCATTCTTTTGACAATACTTAGTTTTATAAAAGCCTCCCAATAAACTCGGTAATTCACTAAGCTTTCGTTCTGTTAAGTGCTTCCGAATCAAAGTCGAACTAATTTTTTGATTATTCCACTTTAACTCCTCGACAACAGTTAGGCCTACTTGCTGTGTCGCCGCATAAACTGCCAGTGTTTTAACAGTACCACTTGCTTTTGCCCCATATGTATAGTCGAAACCGCAAATAACTTCCTTAGCATTCAAACCGATAATATAATCATCTAAAAAATCGTTCGCTTCTACTTTAGCTAATTCCTTTGTAAATTCTACGATATAAAAAATATCCACTTCAAGCTTTTCTAACTTTTCTACTTTTTGTTCTAGTGGCTCTAGATAGGAGAATTCTTTGTCTGGAAATAACACACTTTTTGGATGCGGGAAAAAAGAGAGAACGGCTAATGATAAATCTTGTGCTTTTGCTTTTTCTTTAGCTGTTTGAATTACACTTTGATGCCCTAAATGCACACCATCAAAATAACCAAGCGCCATTGCGACATCAGGAGCTGTTTGTCTAATCTCTTGTAAGTTATTAGCATTCACATAGATTACCTTCATTGCGATTCTCCTTTTTCTTTTATCTTGCCTTTTTCACTACTTCCTTCAAAATGGTAACGTTTACTTTTCCCAGTATACCGAAGTCAACTTCGAATTCATCGCCTGTCTCAAAGGTAACAGCCTTTGATAGTGCTCCTGATAAAACAAACATGCCTGGCTCGATAGAAATGCCATATGCACTTACTTCATTTGCTAACCAAACAACCGCATGGAGTGGGTTACCTAACACGGCCGAGCTCGTTGCTTCGTCTAAAAATTCACCATTTTTCTTCACCATCATTGGAATATTTGTGATGTCTTCAATTTCTTTAAGCAGTGTACGCTTTTCGCCTAAAATCGCACCTGCTGAAGAACCATTGTCTGCCACTGTATCCTCGAATTTTATTTTCCAATTCGCAATACGGCTATCGATTACTTCTACTGCTGGTACAACATAAGCTGTTGCATCAATTACATCTTGTACGGTTACTTTTGGCCCTTTTAACTCTTTATTGAAAACAAATGCTATTTCAAACTCTACCTTTGGTTGAATATAGGACTCGGCCACTAAACCATCTTCCTCGTCATATACCATCGTATCTAAAATAAAGCCGTAGTCTGGTGTATATACATTCAACATTTCTTGCATCGCTTTACTGGTTAAACCGATTTTTAGCCCTTTTACTGTCGCCCCTGTGTCAATCTTCTGACGAATTTGCGCTAATTGCACTGCATAAGCATCTGCAACTGTAATATTTTCATAGGTTTCAGTTAATGGGGCAATGGGTTGTTTCGTCCGTTCTGCTTCAAGCAATGCTTCAGCCATTATTTGAATATTCATAGACAATTCTCCTTTTATGATTTAACTGTTTCTAACACAGTCAATTGACGATATTTACCGCTGAAGAACAATAACGGATCTTTATCCAGAAGACGTAAATCTACTACTTTACCAATGAATAATGTATGGTCACCTTCTATATGTTCTGATACAACTTCACATGCGATTTGAGCGATCGCCCCTTTTAATACAGGTTGTTCAGCTAACGTCTCAAATTCAACTTCTTCACCAGGTTTTCCAGCGAAATGACGTGAATAATGCTCTTGATCTTCCGCTAAAATATTTACTGTATATTTTTTAGACTGTGAAACTTTCTCTAAAAACTTTGCTTTATGTCCAATAGAAATTAAGACAAGCTTCGGATCCAATGATACTGACATGAAACCGTTTGCTGTCATTCCATGTGTTTCTCCCTCGTTTTCAGTTAAAAGAACCGTCACCCCTGTAGCAAACTTTCCCATTGCATCCCTAAATAAACGATCATCCATCTCAATTCCTCCATTCTTAATCGATTGATTTAATCATAATTGAGTTAATTTAATATTATCATGGTATTTTTTATTGAAAATTCAAATAAAAACAATAAAATTTACCCGAAACCAAATTTGAATTTTTTGTGAATTTTTTTTAAGAAAAAGTCAGATCTATCAATATATCATCATGTCAAAAATTTCGCTTTTTGGAATTGGAATTTAGTTCTTTCTAATTTGTTCTCTTCCAAAAACAAATTAGTATCCTTCTTTTTTTTTCTTGTAAATCTCTTTTTTTTCAAATAGAATTCTTTTCATGGAAGATTCGTAATCTGAATATTCCCAATAGACACTATTATTTTATTAAAGAATCGCTGAAATGAATGCGTTTCTTGCAAAAAAAATGGAGGTGGGAAATTATCCTAACAATTTTTTGAAAACGCTGACAATCGCCTTAGAGTAAAGTGGAGATGTGAAATTGCCTAAAGAATTTTCAAGTATATCTAACAATTTGGTTACAAAATGATAGGGATGGGAAAATACGGAAATATAAGGGGGCTTTTCATGCGTTGGGTTGTATTAGGATTTCTATTCTTGCTTTCTGTTTTAAACTATACGGATAAATCAGTTTTAGGATTAGCCGCAGAACCAATCATGACTGAACTAAATTTATCTTACGATCAGTTTGGTTTAGTGGGAAGTAGCTTCTTCGCTGCATACGCTGTCGGAAGTATTATTCTAGGCACATTAACGTATCGCTTCAACTCAAAATATTTATTAATGATGATCGCTACTGGATGGACACTTTCATTAGCAAGCGCTTATTTTGTCGAAACGTTAACTCAATTAATTTTACTACGTGTTGTCTTAGGTTTCTTCGAGGGTGCTACGCTCGGTTTTTGCCTAGTACACCTTGCACGATGGTTCACTATTGCACAACGTGGTGTCGCTACAGCTATTATGACTTCTGGTACAACAGTTGGTACGTATTTAGCTGCACCACTTATAGTTATGGGTATTACAAACTTAGGTTGGCAACATTCTTTTGCAATGTTAGGGGTAGCAAGCTTTGCATGGGCACTCTTCTTCTTCTTTATGAGAGACGAGCCAAAGCAACCACTGATCGAAGACGTAAAATCTTTAGCTTCTAACAAGGAAGTACCCTTCAAGCAAATTTTAAAAGTATTAATCAACCCGTATGTATTATCAATTTTTGTTGTAGGTTTCGTATCCATGTGGATTACAACTTGGGTTCTTACTTGGGCACCAACTTACTTAACAAAAATCGTTGGTCTTGAGCCACAAAGGATGAGCTTAATATTCGCTGGAATGGGTATTACAGGTACAGTATTCGCAATTTGTGCAGGTAAATTTACAGATTTCTTATTCAAGAAAAATAAAAGCCTTATCAAATCTTATGACCGTGTATTAGTTACAGTATTACTTGTTGGTGCAACCTCTTACGCAATGACAACCATTGTATCTTCCCCAGTTTTAGCATGTATTTTCTTAGGAGTGGGCTTAATAATGAACACAAGCTTATTACCGTTAAATGCTGCGATGACAACAATAATCATTCCGAAAAACTTAGTAGGCAGTGTGACAGGTTTTACACTATCTATTTCAAGTATGGCTGGTATAATTGGTCCATGGATTACTGGTTACTTAATTACACTTGCAGGTGATGACGTTCGCTCTGGCTTCAACTCAGGGGTGATAATTATCGTTAGTTTATATGTTGTAACTGCAATCGTGTTATTAGCTACGCGTAAATTAAAAATTACATCAACTGAAAAAGAAGATGCAAGTCGTGCTGCTGAAGAAGTGCAAATGAACTTAGACGTTGTTGTAGAGCAATAATATTCAACATGGGTTTATCCCATAAGAAAAAATATATCCGACTGTAGACAAACTCAAATAGTGAGTGTGTTTACAGTCTTTTTTGATTATTAATGGTAATCATTGAGTACGAGTGCTTGATGTCCAAATCAAATGACAAAAGGCATACGAGAGGTTAACTTTCGATGCCTTTTGTCGTCCATATGATTTGGCTTTTTAGCGTGCAAATTCCTCAAAGTTTAAGCTATCCGACAAAATTAGTGCCTGAATAACTAATAAAGTATACGCTGCAGTTGATGCGTTTTTTAGTGAAATTTGTAGCTGCTCCTCAATTTGCTTTATACGATATTGGATACCGCCGATTGATAACGTCAACTCATCCATCGTTTCTTTTAAGCGTTGGCTATTTAATAAATAGACGTAAAGCGTGTGCAACAATTCTTTTTTACGTACATCATTGAAATTGTATAAGTCTTTTAACGTCTTTTTCGCCATTTCATGCAGTTGCTCAATACTCATGTTCTTTACGATATCGCCAAGCATTCCTAAATCTTCGTAATCTGTTAGTAGCTTTTGGTTTGGGAAGCGCTGTGCGATACGCGCCTCTTGTAGAGAACGTTCGAAATCTTTAAAGTTGCTAAACGTTCCGCTTAGCCCTATTGAATATTTATAATTGCTATTTTGCTTCTCCATCTTTTGAAAAATTTTCGTGATTTTCCTTTGCCAACCTTGCTGATCGCTATTTAGCGAGTTAAGGAGAGCAATTTCTTCCCCGAGTACAGCAAAAATACAAGATAAATCCCACTCTTTTGCCAACTTTGAAAGCTCTGTTAGCTGGTCATGAATGTCAATAATTTCGTGATTTTTCTTTTTCTTTTTCACACTAATTATACCTGTAGAAAATGGCGGCTGAAACTTAAACGGTAAGAATTTATAGTAAGATTCGATATCTTTAATATTTCGATTATGAATTAAGCGCTCTAATAGCGAGCTACGCATACGTTGTTGCTCTTCAAACTGCGTCTCCTCGTATAAAATACATAACGCCACGACCGTCGAAATACGCTCTAAAAATAAGTGGTCGTTTTCATCCATATACTTGTCATCAAAGTAAAAAAACGAACAAGTGGCATAACTTTTTTTATTAATGAGAACAGGTGCCGTCAACTTCCAATATTTATCACCTTTATAATGCGAAACGTTGTGCTTATCGACAAAATGCGATAATTTCGCCTTATCTTTTTTTATTACTAGCTGCTGTTCTTCCGTTAAACCGATTTGACTTAACGGAGTGCCGTGAATATCCTCAATTAAAATCGGGATGTTCAACAGCTCATACGCAGCCTGTACAATTTCATCCATCGAATGCTTATCTGTTACTTTTTGCGTAAGTTGACCTTGAAATATCGAAATTTTTTCGAGCATTTGCTTATGATGCAAAAGTGCATCATATGTCATTTCAAGCTCGGATAGAATGTTGTCGTTTTGATAAAGGTGAATAAGATCCTCCTTCTCTTTGAGCCAATCGCGCTCCAAACCCACTTTAAACTCACAGCATGGATCACCTTTTGCGACGCACTTGTACTCAACGGCAATAATTGACTCGCCAAACTCATATGTCAATGCACCACTTGCAAAGCCGCATAACATATGACAAACACATTCATTTGCTAAACCGTAATTTTTAAGGTGTAATGCTGCTTCGAATGATTCTACCCATTGTCCCCACGTATCAATACATTCAATCGTGCCGTCCGGATGGCGCACAATTTCCCCCATGAAAATAACATCTTTTACGTGACCTAAGCGCGAATGTCTTTTACCGACAGGATTGATCGAGTTTTTACTTTGGAGCATATTTTTTGCTGATTCCATCCCAAACTCTTTACCAAATCGGAATAAAAAGCCTTTCGTTTTATGAGAGCCGATGTTGTTAAATAAATTGTTTTTTAATGTGTGGAAGGCATTTGCCGACATTAAAATATTTTTCGTTTCGCTAGAATCAAATGCTATTTCACTCATTAAAATCACATCCCCTTTGATTTCCTATTTCCCATATTACAAAAAGGAGATTCATTTTTCAATAAATTTTAAAGATTATTACTATTCATTCAATAAAAATCACTATGACGTTTAATATTTTTAACAGTTATACTCAAAACAGAAAATAACAATCAATACAATACAAGGGGGCAAAACGATGACAATTTTTGAAGGATTTCATAATAGTTTCGTATTAGCAAACGGTGTACGTACACATTATTCCTGGGCCGGAACAGAAGGACCAGCTGTAATTTTACTACATGGTGCAGGACCTGGAGCTTGCGGCGCAGCGGGTTGGCGTTTGATGTTACCTGCATTAGCAAAAGCTGGCTTCCGAGCATACGCCGTAGATCAACTATCAATGGGCTTCACAGATGCACGCCCTCACGCATGGCCAGTAAATGGTCATCAAAGCTTAGTGGACCATGTACATAATTTTATTGAAGCATTATGCCTAGATGAAGTATCACTTGTCGGCAACTCACAAGGTGCTTACGTTGCAGCTAAATATGCAATTGACCACCCTGAAAAAGTAAATAAGGTTGTTTATATCGGCAGTAATACAATTTATCAAGCGATGCAAGAAGTACCCGAAAGAAAGCTACGTTCATTCTTAGAAGTGATTGGTTACGACTATACAGAAGAATCGTTACGTAAATTTATGTATCGCAATTCAAGTGAAGACACAGTCATTCCTGAAGAACTAATTCAACTACGTCATCAAGCAGCAACTCGACCAGGTGTAAAAGAATCAAATCACGCGTTCGATGCTTACTTAGCAAGAATGAATGAAGAACCAAGGCTTTGGGATCGTTACTGCATTAAAGATGCATTCCCAAAATTAAAAATCCCTGGCTTATTCATTTGGGGTAACCAAGATTCTGTTGCACCAGTTGAGACAGGTTATAAGCTTGAGAAATTATTACCGAACATTAAATTCGAATATATCGAAAGCTGCGGTCACCAAGCACAAACTGACCAACCAGAAATCGTGAACAAACTAGTCACCAATTTTTTAGCAGTGGAAAAAGATCAAGTAGTTACAGCACAATAAACTATTTTTGAAAGGAATGATCAAATGTTAACAGTAGTTGAAAATAAAGCTACTTATGAAGAAATTATGCAAAAGGCGAAGCGTATCGGTGAAGCTGCAGGGTTAGAAGCAATCGAAGCAGATCTAAACTCGACAATTTCTCCACGCATCGCGGATATTATCCGCGAGGAGGAAATTCATCGTTTAATTTTACCGAAAGAGTTCGGCTATCCACAACTTGATTGGCGCACGTTCGTTGATATGGTAAGTACAGTTGGTTACCACAACTTATCTGCTTCGTGGTTAACATACTTCTTCTCAGTGCACAACTCTTGGGTATGCTACTATCCAAAGCACATTCGCGATGAAGTCATTAACCAAGGCGGCTTCGTAGCTGACGTATTTGCACCCATCGGAAAAGTAGAACCAGTTGAAGACGGCTATATCGTTTCGGGTAAGTACAACTTTGTAAGCGGTATCAATTACTGCGATTGGGTTGGAGTTGGCGCAATTATGAAATTCGAAGACAACGACCAACCTGAGCGTGTAGGTATTTTATTAAAAGTTTCTGACTTAGAAGTTGTGAAAACTTGGGATTCGCTTGGTCTTCGTGGATCTGGTAGTAATACATTAATCATCGATAATGTTTTCGTTAAGCCTGATGCTATTTTACGCTTTAGCAAAATTATCGAAAAGAGCCAACCACCGTATGAAGAGTTCGATCAAGACTACTTATACTACAACACACCATTCTACCCTGGCTTCTATGTAGGGTTCGCAGCGATGGCTGTTGGTGGTGCAGAGCGTGTACTTGACGAATTCGAAAAGCATACAGCAGGTCGCGTACGCTTTTCTGGAATTAACGAAAAAGATTCTCCTACGAGCCAACGTGTGCTTTCGGAATTAAAGCTTGAAATGCTTACTGCTAAAAGTTTATTAAATGAATACATCGCAATGATGGAAACAGATAAAGGCGGCCCATACGAAGGGGCAAAATATAAAGCAATCCGTGCAAAGATTATCGATAAGTGTACACAAATCGGCGTTAAATCACTACTTACTTTAGGTGGACACGCATTATTAAAAGGTCACCCAGTCGAGCTATTCACTCGTGACTTAATGGCAATCGCAACACACATTACTTCTTTATATGAAGACGGCATTTTAGGTTACGGTAGACATTTATTCGGCGTAAATACAAACATTCAAGGGTAATATTAGTACTCGGAAATGTGATTTATAAAGAGTGGATTCATAATTCACATATCCTCTTAAATAAAAAAACAACTAATTATGAGGTGAATATAAATGGAAAAATTTCATTACGCACCAGAAATTGCAAAATTGGGACACGTAGCTTTAGTGTCAACAGATCTTGAAAAATCTTTATGGTTTTTCCGCGACACAATTGGCCTAGAAGAAACAGAAATTGTAGATGGTGTACACTACTTAAGAGCTTGGGGCGACTTCGAACACCATACATTATCAATTACAGCTGGTGAAACTTCTTACATCGATCACATCGGCTGGCGTACAAAACGTCGCGAGGACATAGCAACTTTCGCAACATTATTAGAAGATGCTGGTACAGAAGTACGTTGGATAGAGGCAGGTGAAGAAGTAGCGCAAGGTGAAGCAATCCGCTTCGAATTACCAAGTGGTCACCGCTTCGAACTTTACTACGATATGGAAAAAACACCTGCTGATGAATCTCGTAAATCAGTACTTAAAAACCAAACTTATAAATCTTGGGCGAAAGGTGTATCTCCACGCCGTATCGATCATGTAAACTTACAAACTTCTCACGACAATGCTGAGATCGTAAAATATTTACAAGAAGCATTAGGTTTCAAGCTACGCGAATACTTCGTAAATCCAGACGATGTGCAAGTAGCTAGCTGGTTATCAGTAACAAACTTAGTACATGATGTAGCAATCATGTCTACATCACGTTCAAAAGAGCCAAACGAAATGCACCATATCGCTTACTGGTTAGATAACGCACAAGACTTACTACGTGCTGCTGACATTTTATGTGAAGCAGATGTACAATTCGTTGGTCCTGGTAAACATGGTATATCTCAAGCAATGTACATTTACGTAAAAGACCCGGGAAGCGGCTTGCGTCTTGAAATCTTTACAAATAGCTACTTAATCTTCGAACCAGACTGGGAGCCAGTGAAATGGACTTATGAAGAATATTTGAAAAATGGTTCCGCATACTGGGGTGATCGTCGCCGCGATGACGTAGATCGTGAAGCACAAGTAAAAGAATTAGCGAAATTATAATAACTAGACCACCAGTATTCATGACGATGAACGCTGGTGGTTTCTTAAGTAATAAATGTAGCTAGGAATATTATTATAGGAAGGGGTGTTACTGTTGAAGGCAATGTTAAAGGTGTTAGTTTTATCTTTAATTGGCGGTTATATTTTTAGCCTACTGCACATCCCTATTCCATGGATGCTCGGCCCAATTGTTGTCATCATGTTAGCCCAATTTGTTTATAAAGGACCGCTCAGATGGTCCGGCCAAATGCGTGATTTAGGTGTCGTCATGGTCGGTACCGTAATAGGAGTACAATTTAACATCGATTTATTCGGCATGATGGGCTCAATTTTATTTTACATGATAACGCTAAACATTATTTTAATCGGTGGCTCAATCGGCATCGCTTACTTAACTAGTAAATGGGCAAAAATCCCGATGAAAGCTGCTGTACTTGGTGCAATCCCCGGCGGTTTAGGTCAAATCGTCGTATTTGCTGAAGAAGAAAAAGTTGAAGAAATTGG
This sequence comes from Bacillus sp. ISL-75, assembly GCF_018613095.1. NCBI lineage: Bacteria > Bacillati > Bacillota > Bacilli > Caryophanales > Bacillaceae > Bacillus > Bacillus sp. ISL-75. Next base: position 10,045 of record NZ_JAGGQX010000079.1, on the reverse strand, counting down.
CGTTATTTCTTATTTTCAAGTAATTCGGCTGTTACTAGTCGTTGTATTCGTACCGTTTATCGTCGCTGGACAAGTAATAAGTAAGCAGCCAACCGACGCGAAGCTTACGATTAGTTTAGTATTATTAATTGCACTTGCATGGGTATGCTCATATTTAATGCAACGTATCCATTTGCCTGTTGCATTTTTCATCACACCCATTATTTTGTTGATTACGTTGCATCTTACAACACCAATCGCAATGCCACAAGTACCTAGCATGTTCATGAACGTCGCACAGCTACTAATCGGCGCCCATATTGGCTTAATGCTCAAGCCACATATGATTAAGCTTCCAGTACGTGTACTTGTAGGCGGCATTTTCAGCGCATTTGCACTGATCGCCCTAACATTCGGCTCAAGCTTCCTAATGTCGTTTGAATTGGACACAACATTCGCTACAAGTTTTCTAAGCACAGCCCCAGGTGGCTTAGATCAAATGGTATTATTAGCTGATGCAGTTAAAGCAGAAGTCTCGCTTGTTTCGATGTTCCAAACGTTCAGGCTATTGTTCATCTTTATTTTAATTATGCCTTTGATGAAAATGTTTTACGGTTGGCGAGAAAAAAAGAGATTGTCTACAATCAAGCAAGCAGTATAGTAAAGTATTAATATATAAAAGCGTATTTTGGAAAATTTTTATTGAGAATCTATAACTATGGCGAAAACGCCCTGCTGATTGAATTTATGTCAGTGGGACGTTTTTTTGATTGATATTAATAAGGGTGAAAGTTAACCATATATAATAGAAGGAATTCAGTGTTTTCTGTATCAAATGATGAGACTTAGAATAATTGAAATGAACATCAGGCAAAGCTTGAAGAGTGCGAAAGTGTTGCGATTAGGTTTTCATCGCATCTTGGGCATTTTGCCACTAAATCTTTTACCATAATATCCCTCCTCTTATACCCAAACTATATCTCTCAAATATATCGTTGTCAAAGTAGTTTATAATTTTATTTATAACTACTTTAAATGTAATAAAAATTTTCTAACTCACTGTTAGAAAAACACTGCATTTATTTGGCTATTTAATTCTTTAATTACAAAAAATTCTAAAATTAATGTAAGATAACGTTAGAAGAATGTTATCCATAATGAGGTGAGGTTTTGAAAACCGTTTCCTTTTCAAATTTTATTGACGAAGAAAATATTATGATGAACCCTAAATTTTTTGATTCAAGTGAAAAGACACTCCACCGTTTTTCAATTACGATACCTTTTCATAATCGAATAGATGGTGGGCATGCCATTGTGATATTAAAAAATCCAATTAATGCAGGTAAAGAAGATACTCAGCGAAGAAAAGTTTCTGATGATACAATTTATAAGATAACGGATTATCTATATAAACTAGGGAATGTTCAAAAGGTAACCATTGTCAATTTATTTACGATGGTCAGTGGCACACCAGATTATTTAAGAGATTACATTGGAACGGATGATGAGCTGAGGTATCGAACATACAACAATGAAGTATTATTGCAATTATTGTCCAATATTAATGTTGAGAAGGATATCATTATTGCAGCTTGGGGGAACTATAAGCCTCTACTTGAGAGTAAATAAAAGGAAAGAATACGTGAGGTTATAAAGCTAATTGGAGATAAACCCCTTTATCGTGTTGGTCCAATGGTAAATAATAATAATTATCCAGGTCATGGCAAGTATTGGTATGATTATGAGGATATTTCACCTTATCCATCAAATGCAGTGAGATAAGTTAAATAGAATGATTAATTCATAGAGCTATTTGTGATGATTTTCTCGGACGAACTAGTAATAAATAATAGGTTTTTCTCTATTTAAAGAGAACTAAGCCTATTATTATATTCGTTCAAAAAGGCTGCTGTCGTACTTGTACTATTCCCCATTGCATTCTATTTCCGTCCCATCCATGAAAGTGACAACCAGTTTTCCACTTTCAAAAACGGTGATGTGATCAATTGTCTTTAACATGAAATCTATTTCAAAATCCGTGATGTGTTTTGCTTTTTCTGTTATATCTGCGAACTGGACCGCTCTGTATTGCTCTAACGGATTACCAAATTCAGCATGTGTCTCCCATCGTGCCTTTATCTCATCCCGATTATCTATCAAAGCGTTCCAAGCCATCATAAAGGCTGCTCAAGAATGGCTTCATCCACATGTCGATTCGTACATCCTTGTAGACCTTTCACTCGATAGCGTTCTTGGCATTGCCAAACTTTTCGGTAATTATCCCCTGTCTTCCGCCCTCTTCTTGTAAAGGCTTGATTGCAGGTTCCGCAAATTACCTTTCCTGCAAAAGGATTTGCTTCGGGTGTGCGTGAAAATGAATTCAAACTGTGTTCTTCACAATAGTTGCTTCTACGTTGATGTTCATGTTGCACCTCTTCCCAAATTAAAGGGTCAATGATTGCTTCGTGGTTATCCTCAATATGATACTGCTGAATCTGCCCTTCATTTTTGACCCGTTTCTTCGAAAGGAAATCCACCGTGTAGCTTTTTTGCAAAATGGCATCGCCTTTGTATTTTTCATTGTGGAGCATACTTTGGAGGGTTGTTGCTTGCCATTTTTCCTTTCCGTTCCAGTTTCTTTATACCCTCAAGTTCAAAAATTCGTTTAATATAATCCACCGTTTTTCCAGAAAGGTATTCATCGTAAAGTCTCACCACAATCTTCGCCTCTTCATGGTTAACAATCAGTTTGCCATCTGCATCTGTGGAGTCGCCGAGAAATCTCTTTGAACTTATACCAAATTTGCCGTTTTCGTACCTTCTGCTGATTCCCCAAGTAGAGTTTTCAGATATGGACCTGCTTTCATCTTGTGCAAGGAAGTAAGAATGGTAAGTAACACCTATCCCTTAAAGTTGGGTGCCTGTCATGACCCGAAGATTGCCAAATCTTGTCGAGAAAATAATTTGCGAACTTTCTCTAAAATCAATCCCTTTCTAAGCTACGCAAAAAGCCCACTCCGAAGAATAGGCATAAATTCTCTATATATTACTTTAAAAGAATAAGCTGCGCGACACACTCCACATGTCCAGAGTGTATGTGCCAACACATGGGTATTGGTGAGTTACTTTGATAAATAATACTATATAAAAAAACAAGCCAGCTAATATTACACTGGCATGTCCATTACACTGGCATGTCCATTTACTTGCTTTTCTTAATGTCTAATTTGAAAAATAACATTTGTGTCTACTGCAATACTTTGTTCTTTTCAATCCAATAACTACCATAATTTTCCTGTGAAATACTAATCAAAAAGAGATGTACCAAAGCGAACAATCCAGGATGGATTTTCTACTAATTTGTCTTCTTCCTTTAACCCCGTAAGTATGGCAACCCATTTGCCTTCATTTTGACCAGTTTCTACCTTTTGTTTCTGAATCTTTCCTTTCTTTTGTACATATACATAGGTCGATTTTCCAAAGCCCATGATGCTCGTTTCAGGAACTGCTAACAACTGCTTTGACTGTACTACTACATCAAGCGTGGTATAGTAGCCAGGATATAGGCCCTTTTGTGAATCTAGACTTGCTTTAAAGGAATAGTATGGAATAGTTTCTTGTTGTGTATCTTTATCCTTATTTGCAGTTGTTTTATATGTTGGATAATCACTAACCTCCGCAATTTTCCCTTTCCATTTCTTATTTGCTACTACTTTAGAAGTTACTGTAATAGATTGGCCTGATGTAATTTTTGCTTTTTCTACTTCTGTGAGTTTTCCTTCAATTTGAAACGGATCATTAGAAGCGATTTGCATGATTGCTAGTTGCTGATTTTCTTTTGCTCGAAAACCTTGACCTACATTTTGCTTCAGGTTTGATATTACACCTGCAGTGTTGCTGATGACAGTTAATGTTTCGAGCTCAGCTTTTAGCATTTCAGCCTGCAACGTATTTTTTTCTACTTTTAGTTCTGCTGTACGGAGCTCAGCTTTTGCTTTATTTAGTTCAGCTTGAAGTGACTGGATCGTGATAGCTTTAGTAGCTATGTTAGCTGAATCAACTGCATCAGTTGTATTGGTTGTATCAGTTGTATCAGTTGTATTGGTTGTATTGGTTGTATCAGGTGTAGTGGTTGACACAGCTTCTCGAATATCCTGCTCTAATGAAGTGATTTGCTCTTTCATCTGAGTAACACTTGTTTCTGCTAGCTTTTTATTTACTTCTGCTTGTCCAAGCTCAGCCGCGACTGTTGAGCCTTCATAAGAAAAGAGCTTTTGTCCTTTTGTAACTGTTTCCCCTTCTTTTACAAAAATCTCCTGTATAGATCCTTTTGCTGCATTTAAATAAATCGTTTCAGCATGACTTTGTACAACACGACCTGACACTGTTTTTGTTTTAGTAAAATTTTTTTCTGTTGGATTTATTAACACTAACGGCTTAGATTTACTTTTTTTAACTTCTATTACAGCTATGCTTAACATCACAGAAATGAATAAAAGAACAAGGATCCCAAGTAAAATCCATTTCTTCTGACGCGAGATACGTACTTGTTCATTTTCTATACCAATTCTTTTTGCTGTTTCCATAACCCTACCCCTTACTTAATAGATATATAGCGAATATTGCAAAAAAGTGTTGAATCGAACTACTAATATCTATTGTCCATTTTTAATAAGAAAGTTACAAGGAGTAATTTTTAAAAAATTAAATATTTTATTCAGGTTTGAAGTGGGATAAGCTCATCTATTTCTTCTTACTACACTCCACGTGTCCAGAGTTAAGAAATGAACCTGATTCCTTTTGAAGGGCTGGCTGGTTTCCCCTTGGTTCGTCAAAAAACCGTACTCTATTGAACCAGCGTTCGTTAGAGGCTGGATAAGGGATTTTAACCAGGAAGTTAGACGGACAAATACTCCTTGTGCGGTAATTTGGTTGGCTTACTTATCATCAATTCCCCTCCCAAATGACTGTTTTTAAAATTTTTCGACAATTTACTGCTTTTAAATTTTACTTTAGGTTTTTGTTATAGTAAATTGGGGGAATTTGATGCTAAACGAATAAAAAATGAGGGACTTTATCGCTTAAATATGTATAAAAATTCATTTTTTTGTCGATATACTTATGTTTTTAAGCAAAAAGAACTTGGGGAAATCTAGATAATCTAAATAATGTTTTGGGGAATTAGTAATATTAAATTGATTATGAAGGTACTACAATTACATAGATTTCAGAAAAAATTAAATAACCTTAGCACGAATACAGGGCTAAGGCTGCTTAATAAATAACTTTTTCATTACTTTCTACTTGAAAGAAGTAAGTCTAAGGGTTAATTGCCTTTCTTTAAAATAAGTTGCGACACGCACTCAACATGTCTGGTGTGCTGTTTGTAGAAGATTAAATTTTTAAGTAATGATGTAGCTTTGTTCACCTTTATTTTCATTTGGCTTCAACAATTAAATCTTTGAAAAGCGTTTGGAAATTTCTAAAATCCCTGCGCCTTTTTAAATTTAGGGGCCCACTCTGGTCTTTTAAATGTTTTAGCGTAGTCATACCGACTTTCCAGAAAGCGCTTCTTTCTTTGGTAGAGGCCCCTTTTCTCATAATAAGTGGTTCCTTTAATGGATGTTACTTTTAATTAGATATTCGTTTCGTTTGTGAAGTCTATCTAATAAAGCCGTTTGGCGCAATATGTAGAGTAGGTTCATCACTGATAGTTTAAATAAGTTGCAACTCCATTCTCATCTACTAGGAAGTTGGATTCAAAGTAGTTTTGCTCTTCCGTTGGACTTAACAACCCATATGCTTTACCTTCCGAGCCACCTTGTAAGCCCCATAAGTAATTATGGTCCGCATCAGCAGATTTAAAGTCTCCATTTTTCCATTTGTTAAGAATGTCCAGAAGCTGGGATTTGTGCTCAAACGATGAGAGTGTAACAACTTCATGCACTTGACGGATTGTATGAGCCGTCATCGGTAGGGCTCCCCACTTTTGTTCAGCCCTAACTTTCTGGTGGGACATCACATGCATTACTTTAACCAACTCATCTTCGGTTGAGGCGGGGGTAAGACCTAAATCAAACTTTACGTCATTGAGTGGAGTTTCGGCCCTAGGCACTGATGTTGTTGTTTCTACAGGCGTCTCAGGCGCATCGGGAGCGATGTTACTGGTATCATCGGTTGTTAAAGCGGCTGTATCCGTTGCCGTATTGCTATCAGACTTAGGGGAATTCGACGGTAAGGTTATGTACCACTTTAGGGCAATTCCAAAAACGATAGTTACCACCAGGATGGCTATAACTTTCTTGTTCATAATAAATTCCTCCTCGGAAAACGAGCGTATTCCATTTCTAAGTGGTTAACCCAAACGCGGTGATCGATTGCTCGCATTGATTGTCCAAATGAATTATATAAATCTCGCGGCTTAGGTTCTCAAGGGCCCCAAGGGAATGTTGAATGAGCTGTACACATCTCATTCATTCGCCTACTTCCCTCATTTTAGCATATATGGTGGAACGTGGAACCCCTGTTTGTTTAGAAATATCATTCACGCTTAAACCGTTCTTTTCACGTTCTGCAAACAGCTTCAATGCTCTTTTAATTTCCTTCGAGTCCTGCCCTTTCCTTCCTAAGTGCTTACCTTGTTCTTTTGCTCTATCTCTACCCTCTTTGGTACGTTCGTTAATCAAATCCCGCTCAAACTCTGCAATAGCCCCTAACATGGTGATAGCGGATCACAACGGCTTCGCCTACTAATTGGTCATCCCCAAAAGCAACACCTAGTGGCGGCCACAGCAACGCATTGAGTACTACTCACGTTAATTGATTTGCTTATTAAATAGCAATCACAAAAACCCTAGAAGCGTTTATATAACGCAATTTCTAGGGTTTTTTTATTCTATCTTTGCTTTGTAGAAATTTGTATTCTCCCCCAATTAAATGGGGGCCTTTTTGGGGGAAGTTTTAACAAAATTATTCAAGTGGACAGTAGAATATATCGATGAGTCTGACGTAAGGGTTAGAGATATAGATTTATCATGCCATTAGCTTACTGGTATTACCGCTAGTTTACCGCATTGAATTAGGGATATTACCCAAGATTATTCCGCTACCAACAGAGTTTCTTCTATACATAAACATTCAGTTGGCATTATAGTAATTCCGACTAATCTAATACCGTTACTCCGACTACATACTCAAATGCCACCGGTTCGAATTCACCTGGCTTCACCTCGACCTGGAGCAGATGAGTTATCGGATTAATGTTATGAATATGGCCAGTCATTTCCTTTGTAAAACCATCCGACCATACCGTTAGCTTCACTGCCAAGTCGCATTCCATTGCATAAGCTAAATTTTGGTCAAATTCCTCCTTTTCGCATTCATCTAATATTAGCTTTGACATACGCTCCTGATCCTTAAACATCTCGCGCTGCATCTCGAATGCTACGGGCATGAATGAGGCTGGCTGCCATTTTAATTTACCTCGATCTCGTATTGCCATTTAGGTCACCCCCTTCATTTCATCACCCTTATTATACACGAACAAGCGTTCTGTATCATATAAAAATAAAAACGCCTGGTTAGGCGCCAAAACTTGCTCTTCTTTAACTAACGCTACCCGTTACTTTAAGTACAATTCTTCACAAACTTGCAACAAAACTCCTTTCCATCGTTGGAAGGGAGTTTTAGTCTTAATCTGAGTACAAAAGTACAAATTACCCTTAGTAGAATTGTTCAAAATGTGTATCGGTGGTCCACATCTCCATAAAGTATTACGCATGTGGTTCAAGTTAGCTACTTATAGTCAAGAGTCTTAAATCTTGTCTATCAGTTCTTTTATTACCATTTAACGGAATAATATTTATAAATAGCAGTATCATTAAAAAGGTCAACAGTTAACGGTCTTCCAACTCTTTCCTCAATATACTTGAACAATTTTTCCTTCTTAACTTGGTAATCATCCCCCTCAACCGCGGGATACGTGTACACGTTAATTTGATTTATACCGTATACCTTGTAGGCAAGACAGTCTACAAACCCTAGTTCCTTTATCTTAGCTTGGAGTTCTTGATGAATCGTATTTATAGGGATTAGCCAGGTACCTGAACCTGCTGGAATTTCATCAGCTGTGTATTTTTCCATTCCATATACTTCCATTATCTTTTCAACCATTTCTGAAGGTCTCCAATTTCCAGGATCTTTGTAGTTGGTATCCATAATAACACCTTCTTCAACACGGGTTAAAGGGACATTAAATCCTAGTTCCTTAGCGTAATTTTGCACCTCTTCTATCGCTTTTCTTTCGAATTGCTCAATTTGTCCCTAGCGATGACCGCTGGTAGCATTTCCTTCAGCGTATGAAACATTTCTGGTTTGGATTTGTACAGAATTGGTTCGAGAACCCATCTGTGTTTTTGTTACCTGTTTTTTATTATCATTATTTACTATCGTATCTTTTGTATTTTGTCCACATGCTCCAAGTACAGTTATTGTTAATAATCCCGTAACAAATCTGTTAAAAACTTTATTTAGGTTGTTTTTCATTATGAATTCCACCTTTCGAAAGCAAGCCCATTGTTTCTACTTCCTTAATTTAATTTTTGTTTCATTTTGAATCTTCATACATGGAAATAGATAAGCCTCACTTTAGAAACTATAAAAAAGTAGAACTTACAGATAGACAAGCTTTAGGCTTTACAGGACAGGCAGTTATTGAATTAAACTGCCCAGTTAGTCGTATAAGAAAAAAAGACCGCCGCAGCGATCATTTCTTACGTTTAAGCACCCTTTAGCTTAATTAGGTGTTGTCATTATTAACCTCTTAAAGTATTTGTCCATGTAAGATACGGGATAAAACAAAAACAATTAACCCAAATATCAGTAATTTTACATGTTTTGATTTACTTATTTTTTGTTCACTCTTCTTATTTTTCGAATCTATAATCCACATATTAATGACGCTAATAAACATAATTAAAACACCTAAGAATGCCATTAAATAAAATAAAAAATCTTTCTTCAAAGAATTCATCTTTTCTACTCCTATTGATTGCATTAAAGGATTCCATTTACTTCACTTTTATTCGTTTCCTAAAGCATGTTAATTATAGCTCAATACACAAAAAGGTACTACCGCAGCAATACCTTTCTTTTAGCTTTTTCACACGTTAATACAAAGGATTTTCAACCTTTTTTAAGTCGCATTTTTAATTTATCCGCCAATAAAAAAGAGAGAATCATAGCACCCCAATGGGGGAAAGCAATCATAAACATAAGAATCCCTGCACCTAAGTCATCTTGTGTATAAAGATTTGGAAAAAGGTTGTATTCAATTGGATGAAAAAGCAACGCTCCAATAAAGGATGGGAGGATGGGTATATAAAATATATATCTCATTGTCCCAAGGGATAATCTTGTGTTTATAAACGTATAAAGTGGAACCAAGAGGGCAGCAATAATAATAATTCCACTAAGGTTTATCCAATTATCGTGGGCGTATATTGCTGTGAACCAAATCTCACCCACTAGTATATAAAGGAAATACAACAAACAAAAAGACAAAAACCTTAATATGTACTCATTTGGCATTTTGAAGTTGATCATTTAAAGGGATTTCCCTCCAATACAAGTAAAAGCTCATTATTATATTAATTGAAAAAGTTGTATCTATGGATATAGGAAAATTAATCCTTTCACCAACAATATCCTTATTCAGCTAACCTGCCAGTTAGCACAATAAGAAAACGGGATCGCCGCAGCCATCCCATCTTTATACAGATAGGTAAGGGTTTGAAGTTATCGCTCCCTTTTCCCCCCGTCCACACCGTACAAGCGACTTTCACCGCATACGGCGTTCCAACTATGCCAATCCACTTTAACCATAACACTGTTCAGTATTGTGATACTCAATGTGTTTCATTTCTTCCGTTTCAATAAGTCGGTGCCTCCCGTGGGAGGTGAACCTCTTTTAGTCATACGAGAACCTTACTAACCGATAAAGAATTGCCTTGCATGATTAAAGGAATCTTTAATAGTCTTGTGGCTATCCCTCCATGTTGATTAGACA
>NZ_JAGGQX010000007.1:0-63433 GCF_018613095.1 Bacillus sp. ISL-75 | reverse complement strand
CCCTGAAAGATGATCAGGTTGATAGGTCAGAGGTGGAAGCGTGGTAACATGTGGAGCTGACTGATACTAATCGTTCGAGGACTTAACCAATTTTTAAGGCATACTCGTTTTTACAACTTCTTCTGCATTATCTAGTTTTGAGGGAATGATTCCTCAATTAAATAGTCTGGCAGCAATGGCGAGAAGGTCACACCCGTTCCCATACCGAACACGGAAGTTAAGCTTCTCAGCGCCGATGGTAGTTGGGACACGCGTCCCTGTGAGAGTAGGACGTTGCCAGGCGAACGAAGGATAACCATTTAAGGTTGTCCTTTTTTATTGGTTTTAAATAAACAAAAAAGGGCAATGATCTCAAAAATCATTGCCTTTTCCACACCTGAAATATCGAAGGCTACCGTTTCAATCTTCTTAATACCTTATCTTCAAAATCTGCCTTATTAATATCCAATCCCATAACTTCATTTCTAAAAGTCTTGAAACGTCCATTTTCCACTTCCAGTGTGAAATATCCTCTTTCACTTAAAAGGTTAATGTCCCCAATAATATTTTTCCTGAGAACAGGATCAAATAAATTTACTAAGTTAGGGTTACTTGGATGAGGTTTGAACACGCATCCTTGTTCCACACATGTTCTTATTATATTTTGGACCTTTGGATGGGCAATACTTTCAATTTTTTTGTTTACTTCGGTACTATACATATTCAATCGTCTCCTTTCCCGTCTTAAAACGATATGCAAATGACTAAATTAATATGCTTACCTAAAATAGCAACATATTAGTCTATGCAAATATTAAAAGAATATAAATATGTAAAACAATTTATTTTAATAAAAATGGTTTATAGGCTATTTACTATAGAGTAATGAATTATTATTGGTTGGGAGCGAGGCATAAATTCGTGTGGAACTTTCTATGATAAAATAGGTTTATTAATTGAAAATAAATGATTAAGGTGAAGGTAATGAGCCTAATGACAATTAAATGCCCCAGTTGCGGATTAAGTCTCCCTGCTCAACAGCTTGAGTTAACACACAGGTATAATGCGACAGAAGAATGTTATCGGAAATACTGCGAACTTAGTATTTATACCATGAGTCGACAAGACGTAAATTTTATTCATCAACATGTGATTGATACATATAGTGCACAACATGCTGGAAGGGATATGAAGGATATTACTGTTGTTTATTCCTTAATTGGATTATATTATGCGATTGAGCATGGCTTTAAAGGCGAACAAGTACAGCCACCAGCGATCGTTTTGTTGAAGCGTGACAAGAAATGAGGTTTTGGTATGATTCACATTGTAAATGGGGATGTAGTGGGTGGTAAGCTTGGAAATCTTCCTGGAGATGTTCTAGTCTGGCGGGAAATGTATGATTTTGGTCCATTATCCGAAGATATTTCGGAGGAAAATTGGATCCATCGAAGGGCCAGTTTTTTTGAAAAAAAATTAGCTATTCCTGCTGAGTTATTTATTCGGAATTGTAAAGACCAAAATCTATATCTTGATGAAATCCCTAGAGATGAAGAGATTATACTATGGTTTGAGCACGATCGGTATGATCAAACGATGTTAATGTATTTGCTAAACGAACTATCAAAAAAAGAGTGTATGAACCTATGGTTGGTGACTATTGATGAGTATGAGGGGGTAGAACCCTTTTATGGGCTTGGTCAATTATCATCTAAGCAATTGGAAGGACTTTATTATCAAAAGAAACAACTTGTAACAGATGAACAAATAATAGAAGCTATTACTGGCTGGAGAGCTTATACATCTAAGAATCCCATAGATATTGAAAAATGGATGGCTTCATCAAAAGAAAAATTACCTTTTTTAAAACAGGCATTTCAATCACACTTAAGCTTCTTTCCCTCCGTGCATACAGGTTTAAATAAAGTAGAAACCTTAGTTTTAAACTATCTTTATAATAATACATGCTCGTTTGGAGAATTATTTCAATCGATAAGTATTCAAAGAATTAATGATGGGATAAGTGATCTTTATTTTGCGGCCATGCTAAACGAGCTGATGCAGGGACCATATCCATTGTTGGAATGTGATTATCTATTACCCAACTATCAAAATCCGGAACCCAATTCAAATCTAAGGTTAACTTCACATGGTTTAGATGTTCTAACTGGACAAAAAGTTCATTGTGAATTTGTGGAACTTGATTGGTGGATTGGAGGGGTATTTCAAAAAGAGAATAAGTGGTTTTGGGATGGGAACAAACTTATTAAAAAGGGTGATTAAAAGTAGTAGGGGACTGACCCTTTCTAGTTTATAACAAAGAGCGAGGCCAACGGCCACGCTCTTTGTGTGTTATTTTTAAAAGGATTATTCTTTAATGAATTCTTTTGTACTTCTTATGGTATCAATTGGACGAACCAATTTCTCGATTTGTTCCCGTTTTGGTTCTAGGAATGGCGGTAATGATAATTTTTCACCTAATGTTTCATAGGGCTCATCTCCCATAAATCCTGGGCCGTCTGTGGCAAACTCAAATAGAATCTGCGGTGCAACTCTTGTATAAAGTGATCCGAAAAAGTAGCGATCGACGAATCCAGATGTTTGGAATCCAAAGCTCTCCATATGTCCAATCCATTCTTCTAGAACGGAACGATCGTCGACACGGAATGCCGCATGATGTACCGTCCCAAATCCTTGGCGTGCTTGAGGAAGAACCGCATTATATTCGACTACTACCTGAGCCCCATTGCCGCCTTCACCTACTTCAAATAAATGAAACGCTCCTTCTTGTGCAATCTCTTTAAATAGAAGAACTTTTTCCATCATTTCCTTAAAGTAATCAAAATTAGCGACACGAACAAAGATCGGGCCTAATCCAGTAATCGCATAGTCTAAAGGGATCGGTCCTTTTTGCCATGGGGTACCAGCTGCAACACCATTATTATTTTCATCTGAAATCAATTGGTATTGCTGGTCATCAAAATCAACAAACGACAGTGTTTTTTTACCAAATTGCTCTTTAATTCCTGTATGTTTTACCTCTAAACGGTCAAAGCGTTTCACCCAATATTCGATCGCCGCATCAGTTGGGACACGGAAGGAAGTCTTTGAAATTTCGTTAGTACCATGGACCCCTCTAGGAATGCCAGGAAAGTCGAAAAAGGTCATATCGGTTCCGGCACTGCCAATATCATCGGCAAAGAATAAGTGATAGGTTTGAATATCATCTTGGTTAACGGTTTTCTTAACTAAGCGCATCCCTAATACATTCGTAAAAAACTCATAGTTTTTTTCTGCGCTGCTCGTAATGGCTGTTACGTGGTGCATACCTTTTAAATTATTCATTTCGAATCCTCCAATTTATCCTCTATTTTGATTATTTATATTCAATAGACTTATTTAATAAGTATCTTCTAAACCAATTTGAAATATTATCTTTAAACTGATTATCTCTAATCCGAGATAAATATAACATGAAATTAATAGGCTGTCAAAAAGTTCGTCCTTAAAGTTTTCACAATTACCTTGTTACTAATGATGTTAATCACAAACAATCAGTTTAGGAAGTGTTAAGTTATTAATGAGAACAAATATCAAAAGTATTTTGAAATAGCAAAGGAGAATCCTGATATGAGTGAAATCATTAATAACCGTGAACAATTAACTAGTGAAAATACAGAACGCGTAGATATACTAAAACAACTTTTTATGGATCTTCATAATGGACGAAATCTTGATGAGGTCAAAGCACATTTTGATGCGTTTATCGGGAAAATAACCGTCGATGAAATAAGCCAGTTACAACATGATTTTGTCGAAGAGGGAAGTATTTCTGCTGCTGAACTTAAGCATATCTACAAGCAGCATTCAGCCATTTTTCAAGGAACGATCAAAGAAGAAAACCATCAAATTGGAAGACCTGAAGACCAGGCAGGTCACCCAGTTCATACCTTTAAACTCGAAAATCAAGAGGTTGATAAGCTGTTAACCACCAAGCTTCAAGTACATTTAGAGGAGTTTGTCAAAGATGATTCAGCTGAAAATATCTATAAGCTAATCGAGGATATTAATCTATTGCTTGATATTGATAAGCACTATAGCCGTAAAGAGAATTTGATTTTTCCCTATTTAGAAAAGTACGGGATCTACGGCCCCACAACAAATATGTGGAGAGTCGATGATTTCATCAGAGACGCGATTAAGGACGGCAGACAAAAACTTGCCCATTATCACGGCGATAAGCAGGCTGTTATCGGGGTTTTAAATTATGTCATTCAAGAAGTAGCGGGAATGATTTATAAAGAAGAAAACATTCTCTTTCCGATGGCTTTGAAGAATTTAACAGAAGATGAATGGGTCGAAATTGCCCATGAAAGTGATGAAATTGGCTTTTGTCTGATCGCTCCTGCAGTAGAATGGAAGCCTGAAAGAAAAGCACTAGATGAAAAGGCAATCTCTGAAGGCTATATTAAGATGGAAACCGGTATTCTTTCCTTAAAACAGCTGGAGCTCTTATTAAACCATTTACCCGTTGACATCACCTTCATTGACCAAGATGATGTGGTTCGGTATTTTTCACACGGAAAAGAAAGGATTTTTGCGCGGACAAAAGCAATCATTGGTCGTACCGTTCAAAACTGCCACCCGCCTAGAAGTGTCTATGTCGTAGAGGAGTTGTTGGCAGACTTTAAATCCGGCAAAAAAGAGTCTGAGGATTTTTGGATTAAGTTCAAGGATAAGTATGTCTATATCCGTTATTTTGCCGTTCGTGATGAGAACGGGAAGTACATCGGCACCCTTGAATTCACGCAAAATATTGACCCAATCAAAGTAATTGAAGGGGAAAAACGAATTTTAGGATAATATATAAAAAACTGCCATCCCCCGATGAGATCAATCGTCGAGAAATGGCAGTTTTTTTATTGAATGTTCATATTTTCATTGTTTGAATTTACGGCAATTCAAGACAAATACAGAATTTGCGTTACTTTTAGTGTCGATAAAAAAGCAGGGCATTTTCACAAAGATGTAACAGGTTAACCGGAAAAATGGAAGAAAACGGAGATAATAAGAGTATAAGAAGTTCCAATGACAGTCTCATTCAAAAAAATTTTACGAGGAGGGAAACAATGAAACAAAAATGGATTGCTTTGCTATTGGCTGGAGGAAGGGGAACAAGATTAAATCTGCTAACAAAATCCCTAGTTAAACCGGCAGTACCATTTGGTGGGAAATACCGAATCATTGATTTTGCCTTAAGTAACTGCAAGAATTCCGGAATTGAGACCGTTGGAATTTTAACGCAATACAGACCTTATGTTTTGCATTCACATCTTGGCCATTGCAATTATTGGAACTTGTATAATCGATATGGGGGCCTAACGATTCTCCCGCCATTTCAGCGCAGTAACTCTGGGGTAGAATGGTATGAAGGGACGTCACATGCTGTCTTTCAAAATATTGAATTTATTGAGCAGCATAAACCTGAGCATGTGCTCATTCTATCTGCTGACCAAATCTATAAAATGGATTATTCTTTGATGCTTGAGCAGCATATTGAAACAAAAGCGGACTGTACCATCGCTGTCGTAGAAGTTCCGTGGGCAGACGCGAGCCGCTTTGGTCTCGTAAAAATTGATGATGAGAGTTATAAAATTATCGATTTCGAAGAAAAGCCGGAAAATCCGACCACGAATTTAGCATCGATGGGTATTTATATTTTCAAATGGACCGTTTTAAAAGACTACTTGCTACAAGAGGAACAAAAAGAATTTACTCATCGCGATTTTGGCAAGGATATTATTCCTTCGATGCTAAGTCAGGAATGAAGTTATATGCCTATTATTTCAATAACTATTGGAAGGATGTAGGCACCGTCCGTAGTTACAGGGATGCCAATTTAGATCTTTTGAATAGGGATAGTAATATCTTCCTCCTGAATCCTGAATGGAGAATCCATACTGTTGAAAGTAATGAGCCCCCGTTATTTGTGGATGAGTCAGCCGCGGTCCACCAATGTTTACTGAGTGAAGGCTGTGAAAATTACGGAACGGTCGAAAAGTCCGTTGTGTATAGCGGTGTAAAGATTGGAAAGGGGGCGCGAATTAAAAAAGCAGTCATCTTGCCAAATACCATTGTTGAAGAGAACACCTGGATTGAAAATGCGGTCATCGGCAGCCAAACGGTAGTCAAGAATGGGGTCATCATTGTCTCGAAGGATCCTAATACCCATTTAATGGTTGTTGGAAATAATGTAACAGTCGACCCGGCGCTTCAAGATGTAGGATCCAAAACCAATGTGTTAGCAGTATCATCCTAAGAAATTCCATGAAGCGTTTACCGCTTGATTATCGGTTCCCTTGTCAAATAAAAGAATAAAAAATTCACAATTATATATTTTCAATATTTAAAATGGTAAACTAGAAAAAATATCTTTTATACAAGGGGAAGGTTACGATGATTAAAGCGATTTTTTTTGATTTAGATGATACACTGCTATGGGATCAAAAGAGTGTGAAAGAAGCCTTTGCAGCTACGTGTAGAGTAGCTGAGGAACGGTATGGGGTCGATGCGGACCAACTAGAAGAGGCCGTTCGAGAAGCAGCAAGAAACATTTATGCTTCCTATGAATTTTACCCTTTTACGCAAATGATTGGGATTAATCCGTTTGAAGGGTTATGGGGTAATTTTTTAGATGATCAGGATGATTTTAAAAAGATGAAGGAAATGGTTCCTACCTATCGAAAGGACGCTTGGACAGCTGGTTTGAAATCCTTGGGCGTGGATGACACCGATTTTGGATTCGAGTTAGCGGAACGGTTCCCACAAGAGCGTAGAAACCTGCCGTTTGTCTATGAGGAATCATTTAAAATTCTTGATACGTTAAAAGAGAATTACCAGTTGCTGCTGTTAACAAATGGTTCACCCGATCTTCAAAAAACCAAACTGACCATAACACCTGAACTGGTTCCATATTTTGATCAAATTGTTATTTCAGGGGATTTCGGCAGAGGGAAGCCTGATCCGACCATTTTTGAACACGCACTCTCGCTTATGTCGGTTCAAAAGGATGAGGTCCTTATGGTGGGGGATAATTTAATGACAGATATTCTAGGAGCCAATCGGGCAGGAATCAAAACGGTTTGGATTAACCGTCATGACAAAGCCAGAAATGAAGTGATCCCTACTTATGAGATTACCCATTTGGAAGAACTTTTTCCATTATTAGAGGAATTAAAGAAAAAATAGAAAAAACAAACTAGTTGAAAGATTGCCGTATATATAGGGAGTTTCCTATATATACGGCAATTTTTTGTATGGATGAAAATGGTGTGCAACAATTATGGTAATTATTTTTCTAGAAAAGTATTGATGAGAAAAATGAAAAATATATCATTTTCACAACTATTTACCAAAATCTTATAAAATAGGTTGAAAAATAAACATATCTTCTTTCGAAATTATCTAACTAATCTCAAAAATAGGTTGAATTTTTCTCAAGAGGATAGTAATATTATTCTCGGAATATATCATTATATAGATTTTTTTTAAAATTAATTATTTAGGAAGAGAACATCTAGGTGGGAGTAGCTAATATGCAAAATAAATTACCATTTTCAGGGTATTTCGTTATAGGAGTAATGTTGTTTGCCTTGTTTTTCGGGGCAGGGAATTTAATTTTTCCAGCAGCACTTGGTCAAAATGCAGGGTCAAATGTGTGGATGGCGGTGACAGGCTTTTTAATTACCGGAATTGGGCTTCCGTTTCTTGGAATCCTGGCAATGGGGTTCTCGGGGAGCAAGAACTTAGAGGAGCTGGCAAGCAGGGTCCACCCGCTCTATGGGGTTATTTTCACATCGCTTCTTTATTTGACGATTGGGCCATTTTTTGCCGCACCTAGGACGGGCGCAGTAGCCTATGATATTGGGATCGCACCGTTTGTAAGTGAAAGTTTTGGTCAAATTGGATTATTTGTATTCACTGGTTTGTTTTTTATTGTGACCTTGTGGTTTTCATTAAACCCAGCAAAGCTTGTGGACCGTGTGGGGAAAATCTTATCTCCTGCTATTATCATTCTAATTTTTATCTTATTAGTAATGGTTATTGTCAAGCCAATCGGTTCAATTGAGGCACCTCAAGCAACATATGCAAGCGGGGCGTTTATGAAAGGGTTTATGGAAGGTTATAACACAATGGATGCACTTGCATCGCTTGTATTTGGGATCATCGTTATCAATTCAATTCGTTCGATGGGTGTAACGTCTACACGAGGTATCCTTATAGCATCAGCTAAGTCTGGACTGATTGCGACCATTTTTCTTGGAATCATCTACGTTGGCGTTGCTTATTTAGGGGCGTCAAGCACAAGCGTGTTCGGACTTTTTGATACTGGAGGTCCTGTTCTGGGGAAGGCATCTTCCTATTATTTTGGAACATTTGGTACGGTTATGTTGTCGGTTATTATCTTACTCGCTTGTCTAACAACGAGCATTGGCTTGATGACAGCTTGCGGCGAATACTTCCATACACTGGTACCGAAAATCAGTTACAAAATGTGGGTGCTTTTCTTTTCGCTTGTTTCGTTTGTTATCGCAAACTTTGGTTTAGCGAATATCATTAATTTTTCCATACCTGTATTAATGTTTTTATATCCATTGTCGATTACCTTAATGCTGCTGACTTTTTTGTCTAAGCTGTTTAACCATTCACGGATTGTTTATGTAACAGCCATTTCAGTCACCTTTATGATTAGTATTATCGATGGGCTTAAAACATTTTGTGATCTGGTTGGAATCGAATATTTTGGGTGGCTAGCGCAGATTGTTGCGTTTTATGATCGAGTATTGCCTTTTTATAACAAGGGGCTCGGCTGGCTGCTGCCTGTTTTGGTTACAATCTTAATAACAGGGATTTTTGCCAGTGTGCAGAATTTCTCCGCACACCGCGTAAAGAATAAGACTGAAAATGCCTTATAGCATTGTAAAAACATCAAAAAATAAAATTAATTCTAAATACCTATTTGCATTCCTTACCAATCTCTGTTATAGTAAGGAAGAATTATTTTTGTTAGTCGGTAGGATAATAAGTGCTAAACTTTCTGTCTTGAAGATCTGAGCAAGGATAGTAACACAATGTGTGCACAGCACACGAGGAGGAAACAACAAATGGAACAAGGTAAAGTGAAATGGTTTAATGCAGAAAAAGGATTCGGATTCATCGAACGCGAAGCAGGAGACGATGTATTCGTACACTTCTCAGCTATCCAAAGCGAAGGTTTCAAATCTTTAGACGAAGGTCAAGCTGTAACATTTGAAGTAGAACAAGGTCAACGTGGACCCCAAGCTACTAACGTTCGTAAAGCATAATAAGACCCAAAATATAAAAGACTCTCTTTATGGGAGTCTTTTTTTTGTGGGTCAAAGTCGGGGCAAATAAAAAACCCTACTCTGCAGTTGAGTAGGGCGGTCTTATGAAAACGTAAAGTAAATGGTAAACCTAGTATAGCATACATTCATTCCAATCCCTAATTTTTTTAAATTGATAGAAAATTACTAACTATAATACCTTAATAAGCTCATTTAAAATGAATATTTAAGGTGAATGTTCAATACCTTAAGAAGTAACTCGGGTTTGTTTTTGATAACGTGTTTTTAAGATTTCTGTTGGCTTTTCCCAAAAGTAAGGCAAGTGGACTGTATTTTGATTGAATATTTCTATTAATTCATGAAAATTCTTCATTTCATATACATTAAAGGCGACACCATTTTCGGTTTTTACCTGAAAATAACGTGTTGTTGTGTTATTTTCACCTGCAGATTCTCTTTCGTAATAGAGGGTTTCGGTAACTTGCTCCCAGGCGTAGTCGTTTACAAAGATTCCTTTTCGCTTATTAATGATTGTGACAGTGAACCCTTTTTCACGACAGGAAACGGTGGTGTCGTTGCCAAAGTATCGCATCCACAAAAAAATGACAACTCCAATCACAAAGATAAACGAACCGACCCAAACATTGAGAAACGTGAATCCAATCCCGATAACACCAAAAATGATTCCAAAAACAACGGAAGATTTGGAAGACGTTTTATTCGAAAATTCTCTGTTAATGAAAATCCCCCCCTTTAGTAAGAAGGGTATGCAGTCCTTGGTTTTAAATGACTGGACGTGCCTTACAGACTATATAAAAATTAAACGACAAAAAACTGCGTCCCCCATTTTGAGATGACGCAGTTGTTTAAGCAAAAAATTTCAGTTTTTAATTATAGATCGTTGCTCTTCTGTGTTCAATAATTGTAAAAGCTCTCGAACAGCATAGGCAAAACCATCTTCGTCATTAGTCTTTGTGATGATATCGGCTTTTTGCTGAACATGGACAGGGGCATTTCCCATGGCAACTGAAGTGGTAGCTACTTCAAACTGGGCAAGGTCATTGCCGCCATCCCCAAAAGCGATTATTTCATCAAAAGAAAGATTCAACATTTTTTGGTAACGTAATAGAGCTTTTCCTTTATGTGCTTCATTTGAAGTGATTTCCACATTATTTGGAAAGGAGGAAGCGATCGAAATATCAAATTTCCCTGCTAATGCCGCTTTAACCTCTGCTATCATTTCTATTTGCTCCGGGTGTACCAAGGCAATAAGTTTATAGATTTTTAGATTGTCTTTTTCAAGAATTTCATCATAATTGAATTCTTGAAAAAGGGTATCGAGCTCTTGTTTACTTTTCCCATGCAATGGAGGCAATGTCGAAGGAAAACCGCCATAATTGGTGTAAACCAAAATACCAACGCCGAGTTCTTTTAATAGGGTAAAAATACTTTTATAGGTTGAAACTGTTAATGTAGCCTCGTACAGCATTTCTCTCGTTTCTGAATATAAAACGGAACCATTGATACAAAAAATCGGAATCTCCATATTTTGAACGGCTTTTAATTTAATGACATCAGCGTAAGCACGACCTGTGTTCAAAATAAGGCAGTGGCCTGAGTCCTGCAATTCGTTTAAGACCTTCACATTCTCCACGCTTATTTCATGCTGAGAGTTTAATAAGGTACCATCTAAATCGATTGAAATACATTTCATATTTGTCATATTTCCTTTCCATACCATCATAAAACTACTATAGCAGATTTTAACTCGAAAATGTGTTTCCAAATTTATGTTGGTGCCTGACACCATTTTACACGAAAGGATGTTTGGATAGTTGCCATAATCGTTGAATTAACTTTTTTTTCTTCTATAATGAAAACAATAACTTAATGGAGGATGTATTTTTTTTGAAAATCCTCACGTTCCTTTTTCACGAATCGTTTTTACCGATTAAAAGTTAAGGGGTGAATGGTGATGATTTTGAGAAGTAGCGAAATTACTGGATTTCTAAATCATTTTGATAGGTATGCTAATTGGGATGGGACGAAATATTTTCTTACTTTAAATACAGTCAGTCCGAAAGGAACGCTTACGATTATGAAGTATCCTGATGGAAAGTTTACCTACCACCGAAAAAACGAACATTATTGGGACATTAGAGAAATAGATATTGAATTAGAAATGTTATCGGACATTATTTGGGGATTTAGGAAAACTATTAATGAACTTATTTTAGAAAGTACGAACGTACTTTAATTGTTCCGATAAAGCGAAGCCTTTGACCCTTCAAGGGCTTTTTTTTCTGATCATTTTCCTTATAGATGGAAAGTATTTTTTCGGGAATTATTGGTTAATATAAAGTCGAGGTGATGGAATGGCTACGGCAAATATTGGCGATGTTATTTCCTTTAGTCGTGAAGGAAAAAATCATGAAGGTGTCGTTTCTGGTATTAGGGAAAATTCTGTTATGGTCCAATATGGTTATTCGAAAGATAAGGATGAACCACTTACTACCATTGTAAACCATAAAAATTACAAAATTAAGAAGTCGAAAAGTTGACCCTCTTGCTTTACATAATAGTTTGATATAAAGCCCTAAATGTAAAATAAGCCAGAAAAAACTCAAGTGAAAAGAAAAAAGGATAAGTACAAAATTCGAGTGAGGGACTAAGTCTCTACTCGATTTTTTTGTGATAAAGGTAGTTAAATGCTAAATTCAGAAAAATTAAATTATTAATTGACAAATCCCTATTTTTGGGACAAGAATAGAATTGTGATGTATACATCAAAGGGACCAATACGCGAAAAAATTACCCATCACTCTCATTTAATAAAAGAGGAGTTGGTTATATGTTTTCCCCGTTAACCCCATTAGATTGGAAAATCCGGGCGGTGAAGTATTATCCGAATAAAACAGCCGTCATCGATGGAGAAAAGGAATTTACATATCAAGAATTTGGCAAGCGAGTCGATCAGCTTTCTGCTGCTCTCCTTCAAGCAGGAATCATCCAAGGTGATCATGTAGCGGTCATGTTGCCTAACACGCATTATATGCTGGAGTGCTTTTATGGAATCTGCCAGCTTGGCGCGGTCATGGTACCGCTAAATTACAGGCTTACTGCGGATGACCTAGAGTATATCATTCGTCACAGTGATGTGAAAATGTTAATTGTCGATGAAGAATTTTGCGGCCCGATTGAGAAAATAATCGATAATCTTTCCCTCGAACAAATTATTATTGTATCTGTTCCGGGACAGGATACTTCTTTAATGGGCATCGATTATGAGGATTTTTTGCAACATACTTTGGGAGCGGTTACACTTCCAGAGGTGGATATTGATGAAAATCAACTGCTAACTTTAAATTATACGAGCGGGACGACTTCAAAACCCAAGGGAGTCATGCTTACACATCGAGGGAATTATTTAAATGCTGCTAATTTCATGTATCATTTAGGTGTCAACCATGATGATGTCTATCTCCATACATTACCGATGTTTCATGCAAATGGCTGGGGTGGTGTTTGGGCGATTACGGCTACAGGCGGTACCCATGTATGTCTCAGAAAAGTTGACCCGCCCCTTATACTTGAATTATTTGAAAAGAAGAAAATCACGCTTTTATGCGGTGCGCCAACGGTCGTGAATATGCTGGTCAATGAGCCAAAGGCAAAAGAAATTAAGATTACTACCAACCCACGGATGGCGACAGCCGGCGCACCTCCTGCAGCAGTACTGATTCATAAAGCACAAGAAATTCTGGGTTTAAATATGATACATGTCTATGGTCTAACGGAAACCTCTCCTTTTATCCTTTACTGTGAGTGGAAAAAAGAATTTGATGCAATGACAGCTGATGAACAAGCAGCGATCAAGGCTAGACAAGGGATTGAACTTGCTTTCAATGGCGAAACAAAGGTTGTACATCAAGATGGGGAAGAAGTGGCCTGGAACGGAGAAGAATTAGGTGAAATCATCACGCGTGGTAACGTCGTCATGGCAGGTTATTACAAGGATCCAATCACCACTGCAGCAGCAATCAGAGGCGGTTGGTTCCATACGGGAGATTTGGCTGTCACTCACCCAGATGGGTTCATCGAAATACGAGATCGTGCCAAGGATTTGATTATTTCTGGTGGAGAGAATATCTCTTCTACAGAGGTTGAAGGAGTTCTCTATAAGCACCCGGCTGTCTTGGAAACTGCCGTGATTGCGATCCCGGATGAAAAGTGGGGCGAGGTGCCAAAAGCGATTATCGTGTTAAAACCTGAGGCAAAAGTAACTGAAGATGAAATCGTCCAGTTCTGCCGATCAGAATTAGCACATTTTAAAGCACCGAAGGCAGTTGAATTCGTAGAAGCTTTACCAAAAACAGCAACCGGTAAATTGCAAAAATTTCGATTAAGAGAAATGTATTGGACCGGTCCGAAGAGAGTTAATTAATTAGATTGAATTTGGAGTTCATTTCCTTTAGTGAGGAGAAGGACTCCTTTTTTTCGTTTGTCGGCAAGCAAACGGATTAGAAGGGATTATCTAAAAGGAAGCTTTTTCCGTCATGTAAAAAATAACGAACGAATGAACCTGCTAATAAGGTTCATAATAAGTAACAAAAAGGAGGGAGAAGTATGGACCAGAAGTATAATACGGATGATGATGCCAATATTGAATTAAAGAAGGCGTTAAGCAAAAGTCAACCCAGAAGTAATCCAAACATGAGTGAGGCAGAGCAGAAATTAAAATTTCAAAACAAGAAGAGCTAACGGACGATCATAGTGAATCGCCCCTTTAACTTGGAGGTGAGACAATGCCAAAGAATAATCCAATTGAATATACTGGGAAAGTTCTAGACCAGAGAAATGACCTTACAGGTCCAGATGAAGGGAAGGCTTCCTATCCAAATCGACCACAGCATGTTCCAATTCAGGACCCAGCTAGCAATAAAGGTAAATAATTTATGAGGGTACTGAACGGAATTTCTTAGTTAGACTAGAAAGGAGGAATAGATCTTGGAAGCGTTATTGAATATTGGCGAGATGGCCCCAGACTTTTCATTAACGACGACGACAAAAGAAAAGATTGCGTTATCTGATTATCGAGGGAAGAAAAACATAGTTGTTGCCTTTTATGGAATGGATTTTACACCCGGCTGAATTAAGGAAATATCCTCTTGGAAAGAGGATTACAAACGATTCGAGCAATTAGATGCTGAAGTACTAGCTATTAGTGTGGATCATATCCACTCCCATAGAGTTTTTGCAGCGAGTATGGGAACCCTGCCATATCCTTTATTATCAGATTGGTTTAAACAAACGGTAAAAAGTTACTATGTACTTAACGAAAAAGGCGGAACGGCGATTCGTTCAGTCTTTGTGGTAGATAAAACTGGCGTGATAACCTACATAAACACCTCATTTAAAGCTGATAAAAAAGAAGATTATGAAGCGGTTTTTAATGAACTTGGAAAGTTAGCAAACCAGTGAATTGAAATAAAGTGTCAGGCACCCACTCGGTGCCTGACACATTATTATTTCTGATTAATCAGTAACTATGAAACCTCTTTCAAGGAAACCTTCAATGACTTCACTGATTTGGTAGGAAACTTGAGGCGAATCATAATTTTCAAAGGCATGTTCACAACTGTTTTTATAGTTCATGGTTTCATCATAATGGGCCATATGGCGGGCAATGTCTTGATCATTATCTTTGCGTTCCTTTTGTCTCGCAATAACAGTATCGCGATCGGCATAAATGAAAAAGCGCATGACACGATCACCATACATCTGTTTTAATTTTTCTGTTCCCTCAGGATTTAATGTTAGGTAGACAAGGGTATGGGATTCAAATGCCTTAACAATATCCTCTTCGCGAATGCCATAGTGTATTCCATCGATATCAACGCTTTCAAGAAATTCCTGGTTCTCTTGCATTTTTTTGAATGTTTCCTCGTTAATAAAATGGTAGTCTTCCCCATTTTTTTCGTAATGACGAGGAGAACGAGTCGTGTAAGAGAGCACCGTTTCCATATCAAACGCGGTAGCAACCATTTTGGCAACTGTTTTTCTCCCTGAACCATCTGGTCCTGTGTAAATGAATAGCTTTTCTTTATTTTTGATTTTATACATAGATAACCTCCTGAAAATGGATTATATAAAAAAGAATCTACCTGACGGCAAATGCTTTTTAGTATTACACCATAAAATGGTTGAATTGGGATAATTTAATTATAACAGATAGATAGCGAATGGAAAGTTTGACCTTTCTAATTTTTATTAGTGAAAAGCGTTGTTCCTTAAATATATTCAATACTAAGCAGGCCGATTGCATCTATGTCTTAAGTCTGAGGGAAAAATATTCCAGCACTCATTAAGTAATTGAGCAGTTACGTGAATTAGAAAGAAAGCATGAACAAATGAAGCAAAAGTTTAAGGATATGCATCTTCGCCGGATGGAATTAATGGGTCGGGAAAGTGTAACACGGGCTAATATTAAAATAAATCAGGTATCAGAGTCAAATTCATATTCGGACCAATTTTCATCAAAGTTTAAGGATATTGAAAACTATCGGGAACGATTAGAACACAAGGTGAACCATTCCTACTTCCAAAGTACAATTGATGCACGGATAGAGCAGTTAGAAAATGAGATAAGTGAACAGGATGATAATCCTGTAAACCTAACAAAAGAATAATGATAAAAGGGCAGTGATTTAGGAATCACTGTCTTTTATTTGGACCATTAAAAAAGGTATTTATTCAGAAAACCTACGTATATGTAGTATGAATATTTAAAAATCCCATTATTTGAAAGGGGAATTTATTTTGTGGCATGATCCCAATAATTTAAATGGTCCTTTTAATATTTATAGTTACTTTGTAGGTTCGAATCCGATAACTTCCGTAAATCCCACACCAATTTTTCCAAAAATAAATAAAACGGCATTTTTAAGCCCGTTCACCTATATTGTCGGCGACGTTACGATTCGGAATAATACGTATGTCGGTCCCTTCGTCAGTATTCGCGCAGATGAAGGAACGCCTTTCTTTATCGGAAGCAACTGTAATTTGCAGGACGGAGTAATCCTTCATGGTTTAAAAAACAAACATGTAGAGGTTAATAATAGGAAATATTCAGTCTACATCGGCGATGAGGTATCCTGTGCACATGGTTCATTGATTCATGGTCCCTGTCAGATTGATAAAAAGGTATTTATCGGTTTTAAGGCAATTGTTTATCATGCCCAGGTCGGAGAAGGAAGCTTCATCGCCTCAGGAGCAGTTGTTACTGGTGGAGCAACGCTAAGGCCTGGCAGCTTTGTTCCACCTGGCGCTCATATTGATAATCAGAAAAAAGCCGATTCCTTATCAAATGTTCCTAAAAATGAACAGGAATTTGCCCTTGAGGTCCAGCGGGTGAATCAAGAATTTCCATCTGCTTATTCGTTTGTTTTTGGAAAAAATCGCTGTACTTGCGGTTTAACGTGCTAATCAATGAATTTAATAAGGGGAAAATTAACTTTTTGAAGGTTTTAGATCATATATTGTTGAAATAAGTACCTAAAGAAAGAATTTTTGGGTGAGGTGGGAGAATGAACGATATCCAATTTGCGTTTATTGATGAATCTGGTGATTATAGTTTTGATTTTGAAAATAATGATGTCTCAACCCACTTTATTATCGTTTCTATTCTAGCAAAAGAGTCTAATAAAGAAATGTTAGAATTGGAAGTTGAAAAGGTTAGACAAAAATACTTTCAAACCGACGAAATGCATACTGATAAAATGGATAACCCTCATCTAAGAATTCAACTATTAAATGAACTAAAAGATTTACCGTTCAATATATATGCATATGTGGTCGATAAAAGAAAAATTAGAGAAGATAGCGGCATCACATTTGAAAAGACGTTTATCAAATTTATGAATCGGTTAATCTATGATGACCTAAATCGAACGTTTGACCAACTGGATCTTGTGTTAGTGGAACAAGGAACGAAAGAATTCATGACTGAATTTAAAAGCTATATTAAAGAAAAAAGTGTTCCAGATTTATTTAATTATTCCATCTTTGGATTTAATCACAGTAAATCTGAATTACTTCTGCAACTGGCTAATTTTATCGCTGGGACGATTGCAAAAGGGTATGATCAAACCCAGTACTCGGAACATTATCCGCTTTTTCATAAAATCATCAAAAAGAAAATCATTGCCATTAATTTATGGCCGCAAAACTATAAAAACTATTTACATGATTACATATCAAGGAATCAGGACTCTCAATTTGATGAGGTTATTTTTAAACAATCAGTTAATTTAACCCTTCAATATCTTGAAAAGAATAAAAAGAGTGAGGATGCGGATGAAAAAATTAGGATAGATTTACTCAAGTTCCTGTTATTTAATCTAAGAGAAAATCCTAATGAATATGTATTTACGCAAGAAATTCTAGATAATTTAAATGCCATTCGAGTGAACAAAATAAATCACCATTACTTTAGATCGAACATCGTTTCAAAGCTTCGTGATAGTGGGCTGTTAATTGCCAGCAGCAATAAGGGATATAAACTGCCAGTTTGTCTAACAGACTTATATGATTTTGTTAATTTATCGAGCCTAACCATACACCCGATGATTCAAAGAATATCCAAGTGTCGAAATCAAGTTCTACTTGCCACCAACAATGAAATTGATATTCTCGAAAACAACGAATATGAATATCTAAAAAATATTATTGAATTGGAAAAATTAGCGGTTACTGAATAAAAGGTCGGTCCCCACAACATCCATAGTTGTGCGGGACTGACCTTTTTTGGATTGACTGATTACGTCAAATTTGTTATTCTATAATTAACTTTTATTCTTATAAGAAAACTTTTGAAAATAATTTTTTTCAATAATAAATATAACCAGAAGGTGGATAAAATGAAGCTACAGGCAGATGTTTGTATTGTGGGTGGCGGACCAGCAGGGACATTACTAGGGTTTCTTTTAGCAAAAAACGGTGTATCAACTATTATCATAGAACGATCTTCTGGAGTTAACAGGAAATTTAGAGGAGAACATATAAATTCTGAAACAGAAGCCATTTTAAAAAAACACCGATTGTTTGAAAAGATAGAAGAGCTAGGCATACTTAAAATGAAAAAAGTTGAATTCTTTGCTGGTAAACATATCGTTCAAACAATTACCCCTTCAACCGATGAGGATCACGTAGGAATTCATGTTCCTCAAGTTCATTTACTGAGTGCAATCAACCAAGAATCAGAACAATATAAAAACTACCGTCTTCTATTTAATACAAAAGTAACGGAGTTAATGCAGGATGAGCATGGAGTCTATACTGGTGTAAAAGCGATAAGGGACGGTCAAGAAATAATGATCACAAGCTCGGTTGTCGTTGGTGCAGATGGCCGCTATTCGACAGTCAGAAAGCTTGCGAAGATACCAACGATCGAGATGACGCATGGATATGACGTATTGTGGGCCAAAATTCCCGCTCCTGCAGGATGGGAGCCAACAACAAGAATGGTGCTTGTCAATGGCCATCAGCTTGCCTTGTTCACACAGACGGGAGGATTCATTCAAATTGGCTGGAATATTGAAGAAGGATCTTTTCCTTCATTAAGAAAGCAATCGTTACAGCCATTTCTTGAACCATTGATCGAAAGCTTTCCAGAATTGAAAGAGCTGGTATTAGAGCATCTTTATACATGGAATAACTTTGTTCCCTTAAAGGTGCAAAGCTCTCGTTCTGAAACGTGGGTAAAGGACGGATTAATCATCATCGGAGATGCAGCGCACACAATGACTCCCACAGGTGCAATAGGCATTAATTGTGGGATGAAGGATGCACATGTGCTAGCGCCGATCTTAACCAAAGCGCTTTTGGAAAAAAACATAACTTCTCAGCGAATGAAAATATTTGAAGAGGCTCGGAAAACAGAAATCAAAGAACAGCAGGAAATGCAAATGAAACAAGAAGCGTCATTTTCGGAAAAATTTGCTCAGTTTGCTCTAAATTAAATAATGGACCTTCACCTACATCTTTTAATGGAGTCGGAGAAGGTCCTTTTTGATTTGTGGGAGATTGTCCTCAAATTTGAAAAGAAGGAATGGATTGTTTTACGATGATATCAAAGCCATGAGAGGAGTTATTAAATTATGATGAATTCTGATTCTAAAGAAGTACAAGCAGTTTATAAAAAGCTTTTGGATGCGTGGAATGAACGCAGTGCAGAGGGGATGGCAAAATTATTTACGGATGATGGCGAGAGTATCGGATTTGATGGAAGTCAATCCATTGGCAGACAAGAAATATTTTCACACCTACAGCCAATTTTTGAACACCATTCAACGGCACGTTTTGTAAGTAAAGTGAAGGATGTACGTTTTCTAAGTTCAGAGATCGCTATTTTGCGGGCAATTGCAGGAATGGTGCCACCAAAGCAATCAGACATTAACCCCAACGTGAACACACATCATACGCTTGTAGTTGTAAAAAGAAACGGGGATTGGCGTATTCAATTGTTTCAAAATACTCCGGCCCAGTTTCATGGCAGACCAGAGTTAGTGGAAAAAATGACTGCAGAGCTGAGAGAGTTAATAAAATAAAGCTGCTTGTTCTTGTACTTAAGAACATAAATGTCACTTTCTATAATTACAATAATAAAGTTTCGGAAAGAAAAGGGTGTCAGGCACCATGTGAATTTTTCACATGGTGCCTGACACCCTTTTCCTGTTAAGCATTTATTTTTGATTTCTGCCTTCCTATTGTTACTATAGTAGTAATCTCTATAGGGAAAGGAATAATATATATGGCAACAATTAATATACCTGTATCTGTTTTGAATTTAGCTCCGATCCGGAAGGGGCAGAGTCCCAGCCAAGCGATTGAGGCAATGGTTGACCTTGCCCAAGCGGTCGAGAAAATGGGCTATCAACGCTATTGGATCGCAGAACATCATAATACAGCTACACTTGTCAGTTCAGCGACATCGATTTTAATTAAACATGTTTTGGAACATACAAATACGATTAAAGTAGGGTCTGGAGGGATCATGCTGCCGAATCACTCCCCGCTAGTAGTGGCTGAACAATTCGGTACTATGGCCACAATTTACCCAAATCGTGTGGACCTCGGTCTGGGCCGTGCACCTGGAACAGATATGATGACGGCAAGCGCGCTAAGACGATCGAAAAATGATCCAGTTTATACTTTCCCAAATGATGTCCAAGCCTTGCTTACTTATTTTGGCCCAGCAGAGCAGCAAAGCTATGTGAAAGCCTATCCTGGTGTTGACACGAATATTCCGATTTATATACTCGGTTCTTCCACTGATTCAGCGTATTTAGCGGCAAGCTTGGGACTTCCTTATGTATTTGCGTCCCACTTTGCACCAAGATATATGGAAGAAGCAATCTCGATCTATCGGAATCGTTTCAAGCCATCGGAATATTTGGAGAAACCGTATATGATGGTTTGTTTAAATGTTATTGCGGCCGAAACGGATGAGGAGGCTCAATTTTTATCGACAACGATGCAGCAGTTTTTCCTAAATGTTGTTCGAGGCACTCAAAATCCGCTACAACCACCTGTTGAAAACTTGGATGAGCTTTGGAACCCAATGGAAAAAGAAATGGCGGCATCGAAGCAAAGTGTGACGTTGATAGGGAGCAAGGAAACAGTCCGCCAACAGTTGACTAAATTTCAGGACTATTATCATGTCGATGAACTCATAGCCGTATCGTATATTTATGACACTGAAAAACAAAAGCGTTCGTATGAAATATTGAAAGAAGTAGTTGACGGCCACTAAACCAAACGAAAAGGACCAGAAGAGACAATGGATCTCTCTGGTCTTTTTCGTTTACACGAATATGTGGAAGGTTTTGTTACAGCTTTATTGAATTCGTATGCTCCCCTTTCTATAATCAATAAAAATAACGCGATGGAGAATTCCAAAATGAATCATAACAGGTTAGTGCCCTCAATTAATGGCTTTGTACTTTTTGAGAAAATTCACAATTAGTCAAAATTGAGATAAAGGTTTAAATAGATGAGTATAGAAATATATTTATGGAGAAACAGGTTGCTAATTAGGGGGATGGAAAAATGCGTAATCAAGAGATGCTGCTAATACCCGGGCCAACGCCGGTAGTTGATTCAATTTATGATGCTATTGCACAGGAAACTAGGGGACACACAGACTCGAGATTTGTCGCTATCTACAAAAATGCGATCGAGAAAACAAGGGAAATGCTGAAAACAGATGGTGAAGTGTTTGTTATTTCCGGCTCTGGAACGGTAGCTATGGAAATGGCGCTTGTCAATACAGTTGCCGCTGGGGAAAAACTTTTAGTGATCAGTCACGGTTATTTCGGTGATCGTTTCATTAAATTAGGAAAAGCATTTGGGATTGAAGTAGAAGTACTCCAGGCAGAATGGGGTACTCAAGTATCTCCAAGTGATGTCGAAGCGAAATTAGTGAATGGCAATTTTAAGGCGGTTACAATTACCCACGCAGATACGTCGACAGGAGTAGCTGCCAATTTAGACGTACTTGTGCCGATTATTAAAAAAAATGGAGCACTCGTCATTCTCGATGGTGTTTGTGCGACTGCTGCAATGGAAGAAGATATGAGTAGGCAATATCATGGGTCTAATGGAAAAATCGATGTCATTTTAACAGGTTCACAAAAGGCCATTGGCGTGCCGCCTGGTCTAGCCATCGTTGCCTTTAACCAAACTGCTCTAGCTGCACGTGCCAAAATGGAACGTGTTCCTGCTTATTATTGTGATATCTATAATTGGATTCCGATTATGAACGATCCAGGAAAGTACTTTGCTACACCTCCAGTGAATCTCATCTATGCCTATGACGAAGGGATGAGATTGGTATTGGAAGAGGGGATGAAACGAAGATACCAGCGCCACTCCGCATTCGGAAAAGCGGTTAGATCGGCCCTTGCCGTATACGGGATGAAGGCGTTAGCAAATGAAGAAGTCGCTGCCGCCACACTTAGTTGTATTCTTTATCCTGATGGAATGGACGATGCTGCTTTCCGTTCTTCACTTGCAAAAAAGGGAGTGATTGTAGCTGGAGCGCTAGCCCATTTTGCAGGAAAGGCGTTTCGGATTGGACATATGGGGAATACGACGGAACAAATGCTCGAAGATGCGGTCGTTTTGATCGGAGAAACGATGAATGAGCTGGGATATCCGGTTGATTCAGAGAAAGCGGTCGATTGTTTTAAAAAGCAAGTGGCTATTCGCATTTAGTGTTCGTTTATAAAGCCTGTTTAACTCGAAAAATCACGACCAAGGTAAGTAAGAGCGGTTTATAAAGCCCGATTAACTGAAAAAATCACCCTCTAATAAATAAAGAGGGTGATTTTTTCATTAGCTATTTTCTGCTTGGAATTGAATCATAAACTCCTTGAATGCCTTACATGCCTCAACTGGAACAGCATTATAAGCTGATACACGGCATCCGCCGATTGAGCGATGACCGTTTACGCCAACAAAGCCTTCTTGTTTCGCTTGCTCGAGGAATTTCTTTTCTAGGTCTTTCGATGCTAAGTTAAAAGTAAGGTTCATGAGAGAACGACTGTCCGGTTCAGCATGGCCAATGTAAAAACCATTACTTGTATCAATTGTTTCGTAAATCAGATTCGCTTTTTTATCATTAAGCTCAGCAATCGCAGATAAACCACCTAGCTCACGAGCCCAGTTTAAGACCTCACCGAGCATGTAAATGCCGAAGGTTGGCGGTGTGTTATACAATGAATTATTTTTAGAATGTGTGCTGTACTTTAACATTGTTGGGATATTTGTGTTTGCTTGTTCAAGCAAATCCTTGCGTATAATCACAACCGTTACGCCTGAAGGACCAAGGTTTTTCTGGGCACCAGCATAAATTAACGCAAACTTGCTGACATCAATCGGCTTAGACAGAATATCACTAGACATGTCTGCGATTAACGGAACAACGCCTGTGTCTGGGAAGTTCTTCCATTGGGTACCATAAATGGTATTGTTGGAAGTTAGATGTAAATAAGCATCCGATGGATCGTACTGTATTTGATCAAGCGTTGGGATGCTGCGGTAGTTGCCTTCTTTTGTGGAAGCCGCATGATAAACATCACCAAATAGTTTTGCCTCCGTGAATGCTTTCTCTGACCAAGAGCCTGTCATTACATATCCGGCTTTTTTTCCAGATTGTAAAAAATTCATCGGAATCATTGAAAACTGAAGACTTGCTCCGCCTTGCAGGAAGAGTACTTCATGGGTATCAGGAATAGAAAGCAGTTCCTTCAAGCTGTCAATCGCCTGATTATGTACTTCTTCATAAGCTTTGCTTCGATGGCTAAGCTCCATGACTGACATGCCTGTACCTCGAAAATCAATCAGTTCTTCTTGAGCTTTTTCTAAGACGGAAATAGGTAACGCGGAAGGGCCTGCATTAAAATTATAAGCGCGTTGGACTTGCAGTTTCATTTTTATCACTCCATTTTTCTTTTATATGACTATAACATACTTATAAAATTCCGAAAATAAATTTAATTGTGAAATCGTAAAAATTTTGCTTTTTTTATTAAAAGAAATCAAAAAGGGAAAAGGATGGCCACTGGCGAACCAGAGACAGGTTTCCTTTTTCCCTATACTTTTTGTCAAAAACTCTAGCTTTATTCATTCATTCTCTGATTACTACGAGACCAGATCACGACTGGGATCAGCAGTAGGGAAAGGATCCCTCCAGCAATTGAAAGTCCAGCGTAACTAGTTTGTGCGACCACTATCCCAGAAAGCGCTCCCCCGGATGCCCCAGCCAAAGCAATTAAAACATCTACAGTTCCCTGTGTTTTGGCCCGGTTAGAGGGGGATGTTGAATCAACGATCAGTGCCGTGCCGCTAATTAACCCAAAGTTCCAGCCAAGCCCGAGCAAAACGAGTGCGATGATAAGAACCAACAGGGAATCAGCAGGGGCACTGCCAGCAAGAATGCCTGCTCCAAGCAGAGTGGCACCAGATGCGATGGCCATTGTAGTTCGGCCTATCTTATCGACGAGAATACCTGTTACTAATGAGGGAAGGTACATGGCACCTATATGGAAGCCGATTACCATTCCGACTTCCCTCAGACCATGCCCATGATGTTTCATGTATACGGGTGTCATTGTCATGATGGATGTCATGACAATTTGAGTTAAAACCATAATGGTCGCAGCAACCACGATTCCTCGTTTATTGATAGCTAGATTACTAGATTGCTTCTCTAAGCGATTACTTCTATGCATTTGCTGATCAACTGCAATCGCTTCTGCAACCATCAGAGGATCTGGGCGCATGAAAGCTAATAGGACTAACCCCGCAAGGATAAAGGCAGTCGCGCCAAGGATGAACGGACCGGCTAGAGCAGGGACACCGATTGACGTGGCAAAGCGGCCCATTACATCGACCAAATTCGGCCCCGCCACAGCGCCGAATGTGGTTGATACCATGGCAATACTGATAGATGTTGCTCGCTGTGTAGGTTTTGCTAAGTCGGTTCCGGCATAGCGTGCTTGTAAGTTTGAAGCTGAGCCTGCACCATAGACCAAAAGCGAGGCGAAAAGAAGAAAGATATTACTTGTGATGGCGGAAACGATCACTCCAATCGCACCGATACCGCCAGTCAAGAATCCTCCCGCAAGTCCTATTCGGCGGCCGAAACGTTGTGAGACTCGACCGATAAGCAACGCTGCCCCAGCTGAACCCAGCGTTAACAATGCTGCTGGTATCCCTGCATAACTATCCGTCCCTAACATATCTTGGGCAAGAAGTGCGCCAACCGTAATTCCAGCAGCAAGTCCTGCCCCTCCAAAAATTTGTGATATGACAACGATCAGTAATGTCCGTCGATATAACTTTTCCTGCTTTTCTGGTGAATCTATGTAACTCTTCAACCAATCTGGTTTTGAATCGACTGGGTTATGTGCCATACGAAACCTCTTTCTGAAGGACAAACCCTTCTTCATTTGATTTTTATTTTATCAAAGAAAAATAGCAGTTTATATTGAAAAATGTCGAAAAATTCAATATTTGTTCATATGAAGTAGGCGGTGATGGAGTGAATGTATGATAGGATAATAGTGGTTGTATTACTATATGTTTACAGCTAATAAATTAGAAAAAGGAGTTAGAAAATGGGACTGGATATGTATTTATTTTCTTTACCTAAGATCACTGGAATGGACTATGATGAAATTGTTTTAGCAAATGTGCAAATGAGTAAGCATAAAGCACAACAAGATGAAATCTACCAAAAGTTAAAGCCTCACATTAAGCATTTTAAGGAATATGATTCATCATGGTCTAGTATTTATGAAGAAGTTGCCTACTGGCGTAAGGCCAACCAAATTCACAATTGGTTTGTCGAAACGCTCCATAACGGGGAAGATGACCCTCTTTTCACACAAGAAGTCACAAAGGAAAATCTCCAGGACCTCAATCATCTATGTCTTCAAGTTCTGAAACAAAAGGAACCTCCTTATAATATTTTACCAACAAAACCTGGTTGTTTTTTTGGTAACCTCTCTTATGATTCTTATTATTACAGGGAAATTGCAGAGACCCAAGCCCTATTAGCAGCCCTCATTAAACACTTCAATTTTGAAACCCACTATTTATTGTACCAGTGTTCTTGGTAAACGCACTTATTTTACCTTTCAAAAAAATTCAATGATCATACAAACAAACCATTAAGGTTATGTGGAAAGAGAAAGAAGTCTAAGCGATCGAACAATGAAAAAAGAGAGAGTGGGTTCGCCAATATGCGGTTTAACTAGTCCTTATTTCCTTTTTAATCAAATTCAAAGTATTATTGTTTATACTCTGCATCATAGGAATTTTCACCGGCATGAACCGACAGCAGGGTATCCGCGTACCCAACGAGTTTATTTACCACCTCGTCTGCGACTGCATAGACAAGAGGGTGGACATCTGGTTGAAATAGAGCAGGATCGTCAATTATCACCGTGGTATTAATAAAAATGTCTCGATTACCGTAAAAATCATAATGGACAATAGCTTTCCCAGCGGCTCCTCCTGTTCGAGGATCTTGATATCCAGGCAAAAAAAGATACCACTCTTCAGCCGTGGCCGAACGAAAATTTTTCGTAAAAGTCATGCCAGAAACCAATCGATC
This sequence comes from Bacillus sp. ISL-75, assembly GCF_018613095.1. Classification (NCBI taxonomy): domain Bacteria; kingdom Bacillati; phylum Bacillota; class Bacilli; order Caryophanales; family Bacillaceae; genus Bacillus; species Bacillus sp. ISL-75. The sequence continues at coordinate 36,907 of NZ_JAGGQX010000007.1, read as the reverse complement.
GATTTCTTGTTGCATCTGCGGTGTGACTGCCTCAATAATTTTTTCTGTCATAATAGTCCCCTTATTAAAGCTTGTTATATTACTTTTCCCAATTTCCAATCGAGTATTTAATGTTATTAACAATATTTTTCCACTGAACTTTTTTGTGGGTAAGGGAACAATATTTCTGAGTACTTTTGTTGAGGTGAGGGACGATGAAGCATGATGAACCACGTGATTATATAACTATTGAAGATGACCACGGGAATCTTAAAGAATTTGCTGTTGAAGCCTTGTTTGATATGAAGGATGAATCCTATGCTCTACTAAATGCAGAGGATGAAACCATCGTAATGAAGATTGAGGGTGAGGAAGGTAACCAAGACTTAGTGGGTATTAATAACCCCTCTGAAAGTGAAGCGATATTGGCTGCATACCAAATCGCCGTGGAACATGCTCCGGCAGAATAAAACATAACGCAACGAAAGGTATCCCGAATAATAGGGGGTCCTTTCGCTGCGTTTTTTTATCAATAATAATTAAAGCCAAGATAGATGATATAAATAATGATAGCTGCAATTGCGATAATCCAAACAAGAAACACTGGATTCAGTAAATAAGGATGTCTTTGAGTTTTTTCATTGATTTGCGTATCAAATTCACCTGATCTAGTACTGACCATTCTTCCAGTCCCTAACGTAAAAATTAAACCGCCAATCAATACTAACAATGCAATACCAGACAAAATGAGATGCCAATTACTCATTTATATAACCACCTTTTTTTCATATAATTTGAAAAAAAGTAGAGAAATATGCATTTATCTTTTTGATAAGTAGGTTAAGGAAAGAAAACGGCGGTGATTAGCTAAATCACTGCCGTTTTGACCTTTAAGTTATGCTGCTTGTAATTTTCTTCTAAAAAGTTTCGTGTTGGTTCCAATATATACCCCGGTTAAAACAAAGGCTGCACCTATACCTTGAGCCAATGTAAAGGTCTCATCTAAAAAGAAGGTAGCCATTAAGACAGCTGATAACGGCATCACATTAATAAAGATAGAAGCCTTTGCAGCACCAACCTCTTTTATGCCGTAATAGTACATGATAAATGAAACAACTGTTACAAATATGCTCATATGCGAAATGGCGATCCAGGTTGAAACACTAGCGTTTTGTACATCTTGCCATGATGTTTCCGCATATGCGAACGGAAATAAAAATATGGTACCAAAAGCAACAGCATAAGTAGTGGATTCCACCGCGCTGAATTTTTTTAAAACGACTTTACCAACCACACTGTACAATGCCCAGCTTATTACCGCACCAAGTAAAACAAAGTCAATCGTCTCAAAACCGTATTGGAACAGTGAGAGTAGGTGACCATCGGTAATAATAAAGGTAACCCCAGTTAGGGCAATCACCATTCCAATCATATGGTTTTTGGTGATTGTTTCTTTTAAAAATAATCCTGATAAAAGGACAATCAGTACTGGGTTTGAGGCAATAAATAAGGAACTCTTAATAACCGGTGCATGTTTGGTAGCTATAAAAAAACAAATATTATAAATTGCAATGCCTGTTAATCCAAGTACGGCAAATAATCCATAATCTTTGAAAGTTGGCCTCTTTCGATTTTTTTCCATCAGCCACATAAGCGGAAACAATAGAATCGCAGCCCCAAAAAAACGTAAAAAAGCAACGGTTGCTGGTTCAAAGTCTTTTACGGCGACTTTACCAGCAAGAAACGCACTTCCCCATGTAGCCGTGGCAAAAAATAACATCCCATAAATAAGCCATAGCTTCTTATTCTTGTTCATCCAATCCCCTACCATCTATTTCAATTTAATAAATAGATTTTAACATCTTTTTCGGATTTCGAAATAAATTTTAATAAAATATTTAAATTATTTAATTAAATAAAAAATCATACACACTTTTTAAGCATTAAAAAAGCTGGATAAGGAGTTTTTCCTTTTCCAGCTTTATCTTTTAAGTTAGATTTTTTAATTCTGATAAATGAACCAATTGTACATTATGAACACTTTCTATTTCTTTAATCTCGCAGTATCCAGAATCGTACGTATAAAGGATAATATATTTCTTTCCATTGTAAAGAACATGCTCCATAGTATCTCCACCCTTTGATCATGTTAATATTATTGTATATTTGCAATACAGATTAATATATGGGGTTCATTTTAAGATTATGTAAATTTTTTCAGTGCTGTATTGAAAAATCATTGTGCTAAGATATCAATATTAGTGTCAAAGTCATAGGGGGAAGAAAGATGAACAGAAAACCAATTATCGGCATAACGGGTGCCTATGTTAAACATAACGACTATATGGAAGGTGTTTATGTGCACCATGATTACCATAAAAGTGTTGTCGCCAATGGTGGGATTCCTATTATCCTTCCATATATTAACCCCGAAATTTCTTTAGAAACGCTTGGTTTATGTGATGGAATTATCCTAAGCGGGGGAGAGGACGTCGATCCTAAACTTTTTAATCAGGATCCACATCACCACTTAGGTCCAACTACACCAGAGAGGGATTTGGCAGAGATCGCGATTGTGAAATATGCGCTTGAGAACGATATTCCCCTTCTTGCGATTTGCAGAGGTGTGCAAATTTTGAATGTCGCTTTGGGAGGAACATTAATTCAGGATATCCCGAGTCAAGTCATTGAACCAATCCAACACTCACAGAAGATTGATAGGAGTCAAGATACCCATTGGGTGACCATCTCCAAAAATAGTAGATTGTTTGAAATAGTAGGATCTGATCGAGTCCGGGTCAATAGTCTTCACCATCAAGCAATCGGTGAGGTAGCCAAGGATCTTTGTATCGTTGCACAATCATCCGATGGAATCGTGGAAGCAGTAGAGTATCGCCATCCAACCACATTTACGGTGGGTGTTCAGTGGCATCCTGAATCCATGGCAAGTACAAACGCTGAGATGAATAATTTGTTCTTAGAATTTATTAAAAACAGTGCAAAGGTAATGGTTTAATAATCGGTTTAGAAGTGGAAGGGAAGGAATCAATCGATGGAAAAAATTTATCTTGATTACAATGCCAGCACACCTATGGCTCCTGAAGTAGTAGAGGCCATGAAACCGTTGCTTGATGACTTTTATGGGAATCCATCCGCCTTACATTGGGCGGGGAGACCTGTAAAAGAATTATTACATAGTGCCCGAAAACAGGTTGCTGAGTTAATAGGATGCTCCCCTAGAGAAGTTATTTTCACAAGTGGGGGAAGCGAGGCCAATAACCTTGCATTAAAAGGTTTTTATTTTAAAAATCGGCATAAAGGAAACCATATCATTACTTCTAAAATTGAACATCCAGCGATCATGAATCCATGCAAATTCCTCGAACAAATTGGGGCAAAGGTCACATATATAGACGTGGATCGGACAGGGAAAGTTACACTAGAAGAAATAGAAAAGGCGATCACTAAGGAAACGATCCTGATTTCGATTATGCATTCCAATAATGAAACAGGAACCTTACAGCCAATCCAAGCGATCGGGGATATAGCTAAAGAGCATGGGATAGCTTTTCATACGGATGCTTCTCAATCGGTTGGAAAAGTCCCGGTTAATGTGGATGATTTGAAGGTAGATATGCTCACGATTGCCGGCCATAAACTCTATGCTCCGAAAGGAATTGGAGCACTCTTTATACGAGAGGGAATCCAACTGGAACCACTAATACACGGGGCTGGGCATGAGTTTGGACTGCGTGCCGGCACGGAAAATACTTTACTAGCAGTGGGATTAGGAATGGCTTGTGAAATTGCTAAACAACAGGTAGGAAATCGTAGCATAAAAGATTTGACCGACTATTTTTGGCAGCAATTACAGGATGCGTTTGGAGACCAGGTAGTATTGAATGGACACCCTGAGGAACGTCTGCCCAATACTTTAAATGTAAGTTTTGTAAGAAAAATCGGTCAAGACTTGTTGTCAGCCATCCCATATTTAGCAGCTTCAACTGGATCAGCCTGTCATGCCGGCAGCATTGAATTATCACCGGTATTAAAAGAGATGGATGTTCCTGAAGAGGTGGGGATGGGTGCGATCCGCTTTAGCTTAGGCCGGTTTACGACGAAAGATGAGATTGATCAAGTGATGCAATCGTTAAAAGGAATATTGTAATTTCTTCGGTCTGGGACTAACTATTCGCAGTTAGTCTTTTTTCTCTGGGATTAAAGGTTCCTATCTTTGCATAAGCTTTTAGAATCGCTCTATCTTACTGATGGTAGATTATTTATTGGGTTAGGGTAAGAAAGAGGTGCTTTTTCTTACCGAAGTTAGATAATTTATCGGGATAGAGTAAGAAAGAGCCGTTTATCTTACCGAAGTCAGTTAATTTATCGGGTATAGGTAAAATAGTGCCTCTTTTCTATATTCACTAGTATCTTTAACTCATTTACTCAATGTAATTGGCGTATTATAATGTTCTTAATACGGAACGACATGAAGGAAGGTGTGTTGGAATGAAAAAAAGAATATTAGGTAAAACTGGGCTGGAAGTATCGGCGCTTGGACTAGGCTGTATGGGGATGTCGGATTTTTACAGTGGGAGAGATGACGACGAGTCTATTAAAACAATCCATTGTGCCATTGAAATGGGGATTACGCTTCTCGACACAGCTGATATGTATGGCGTAGGTAAAAATGAAGAATTACTCGGACGGGCTATTAAAGGTCGTCGGAATCAAGTGGTTGTTGCCACTAAATTTGGAAATGTAAGATCTGAAGATGGAGCTTTTCTGGGAATAAATGGCCGCCCTGAATATGTCAAAGAAGCCTGTGAAGCTAGCCTTCGCCGCTTAGGTGTGGATCATATCGATCTATACTACCAGCATCGAGTCGACCCAAACACACCAATTGAAGAAACAATCGGCGCCATGTCGGATTTAGTTAGGGAAGGGAAAGTGCGCTTTCTAGGTATGTCAGAAGCAGCCGCCCAAACTATTAGACGTGCTTTTGCTATTCATCCGATTACCGCTGTTCAGACCGAGTATTCCCTTTGGTGCCGTGACGTCGAAGATGATATTCTGCCCACTTGCCGGGAACTGGGAATCGGTTTTGTCCCTTACAGTCCATTAGGAAGAGGATTTCTAACAGGGCAGATTCAGAAATTTGAAGACTTAGCAGCCGATGATTATCGCCGCTTTTCTCCTCGATTCCAAGGAGAAAACTTCCAGAAAAATTTGGAACTGGTCAATAAAATTAACGAAATAGCACGGGAAAAAGCTAGCCAGCCTTCCCAGCTTGCCCTTGCCTGGCTGCTAGCTCAAGGAAATGACATTGTTCCAATCCCAGGCACGAAGAGAGTCCAATACTTAGAGGAAAATGTTGGTGCACTTGATGTATCATTAACAGAAACTGACTTAGCACGTATAAACGAAGTTGCTCCTCGGGGCGTTGCAGCTGGAGAACGTTACCATGAAGCTGGCATGAAAGGCGTTAATTTGTAATAAGCAAAAGGTAGATATTTGGGAGCAGCATAGGAGAAAAAAGAGGTGTAAATCCATAACAGGTCAGTTAACTCTCGCAAAACATTAAAAATGTAATGTAAAATAACCATCAAATTGTAAGTTAATTTGATGGTTATTTTTTATTAATAGATTGTGAAAGTTTGTACTTAAGCTTTGGTCCGTTTAAGAAGGAACATTAACTTTCACAGAGAATATATGAATTAAAAGAGAGGAGAAAAAAGATGAAGAGAAAAAATTTATTAGTATTACCTTTACCAGATTTTAAACCAGAAACTGAGTGGGTTATCTACCATAGGGGACAGATTTTCCAGATTCTTGCGAATTTAAAGGAATAAATAAAAGCCAACTTATAAGGAAAGATTGGGTGGTATCAATAGTAAAGCAAATTAAATTTTATATGGATGACCAAACTGAAGAAATTATCATCCATAAGCTTCGGACTTCTGGTAGTGTTTTTGCAGAAGAAGAGGCACTGCTACTTATATCTGAAGCACCGACATTGGATGACCTTATGAAAATGGTTGAAATGCGAACCGAGGGGATACCTCTTGAACACGTCATTGGGTACACAGAGTTCTGTGGTCTGAGGATAAAGATAGACTCTGAGGTCTTCGTGCCTCGCAAACGAACAGAGTTTCTTGTCCGTCAGGCCGAACCCCTAACTTGTTTAGGGGATATCGTTGTTGATATGTGTTGCGGGTCAGGAGCTGTAGGTGCAGCTCTTGCAGCAACTTTAGGACGGGTAGCCTTGTACTCTGTTGACCTCGACCCCGCTGCAGTAAGCTGTGCTAGCGGCAACATAACAGCTTTTGGTGGCCACGTTTTTCAAGGGGACTTGTTTACAGCCCTACCCCACTCCCTTCAAGGCCGTGTGAACATCGTAGTTGCTAATGCTCCTTACGTACCTACCGAGGCGATCAGGCTGCTTCCCCGGGAGGCTCGCCTGTATGAACCAAAACTGGCCCTTGACGGAGGGAAGGACGGACTTGACCTACAGCGTATGGTAGCGAAAGAGGCACCTCTCTGGTTAGCTCCGGGAGGGCACCTTTTGTTAGAAACAAGCGAACAGCAAGCATACCAAACCTTTGAAATTTTTTCTAGTATGGGGCTTATCCCTAAAGTAGCCAGAAATGATGAATTGGACGCCACGGTGATCATCGGTACTAAACCTAGCCTCTAAAGTAAATAGACAACTAGACTTAACCTAATATGATCATTGCTTGGTACGATACACAATGAAAAATCCTTCTTCAACATAAGAGTGCAAGTGCTTTAGTTCATTAAGCTTTAAAAGATTAAAATAAGGAATGGCTCAGAACAGTGAACTGAGCCATTTTTTAAATACAAAATTTGATGCAAAATACGTTGCTGAGAATCTTCCTAAATAGGGAGAAGTGTCATGATTATTTTTTACTTCCTAAAACAGTAATAAAACCATCCAAAATCTCATGACTAACAGAAAATCCTTTATATTTATAGAATTCTAAGGCAGCTTATGTATTTCTTCTAAGCTCTACTTGGAAATAAAAGGGGAGCGACGATTAAATTAAACCGAGGCGCTTTAATCCGTAGCGAACTCCGTCTTCTTCGGCGGAGAGTGTGACCATATCGGCTACTTGTTTCAATTCATCGCGGGCATTTCCCATGGCTACTCCCATTCCGACCAATGACAGCATTTCCATATCATTTAAACCATCGCCAAAGGCAACAGCTTCATCAGGTGCAATGCCGAACCTTTCCAACAATTTAGTCAAACCAACTGCTTTATTGGAATTGGACAAATTCACGTCACAGGTTCTTGCTCCTGAACTCCATCTTCTGAAATCTAATTCCGGAATCTTTGTTTGATAAGAAGCCTCTTCCTCCACGTCACAATGAAGGAATATTTGATAAATATCCTGTTCTGTCCAAAATTGAGGCGGGGCAAGTTCGGGCTTCCACGGATCATGTTGGTACGCTTCCACGACGAATGGATGGCTTAGATCGGTAGCTTTAAAGCTCGTACCTCCCAAAAAAGTCAGTGGATGTTGATAATCATTGGACAAAAGATGTACTTTCTCTAAAACATGTTTTTCAATCGCATTCTTGTATATTTCTTTTCCTTCATGATAGGCATACGATCCATTAAAAAAGACCATCGAGTCGACCCCAGTTTCCGAAAGGATGGACTCTGAAAAATAGGGAGCTCTCCCCGTTGCTATAACCACGTTTATTTTTTTCTCTCGTAACCGCTGAATCGCATCCTTTGTGGCAGGACTTAGCGTTTTTCCATGCGGGACGATCGTTCCGTCAATATCTAGGATGACAACCTTGTAATTCATATAACACACTCCTACAATGCAATCTTGCTTTGTTACGCAGGTATACTGCACAGTATAACATATTGAATAAAAAACCTATAAATGCAACTCTTATACATTTTAAAATGCAATAGGTAATATTATCAAATGGGTATATATAAATGAAAATTGTTTTGGATAGAATTATTCAATTCATTATTACTGTAATAATATTATGTAAACTAATTTTTATTAGGCTTAGAAAAAACAATTATTGTTTTGGGGTGGTAGACCAAAAAAAGACTGACTAAAAATAGTCAATCTAAGGTGACGAAAGGTGCTTCCTTTCGTCTTAGTATATAGTATGCAAGAGATAGGACAAGTGATACTATAAGCTTGATTAAAATTTACTAGGACTATCCACAACATCAATTATCTTATTAGTCCTCATCATTCCGCATACCTGTAAACATTAGAACAAAACGAAGTAATTCAGCTACAGCTACTACAGTCGCAGCCACATATGTTAATGCCGCAGCATTTAGTACTTTCCTCGCCCGATACTCTTCTTCATTTCTAATCAAACCAGAACCAATCATTACATTCAGTGCTCTTGAACTTGCATTGAATTCCACTGGTAATGTAATAACCTGAAATAGCACGGCCGCAGCCATTGCGATGATTCCTAGTAATAAAAGGTTGGCTGAAGAAAGAAGTAACCCTATTAAAATTAAGATAAATGAAAAATTAGAGCCGATATTAGCCACAGGCACTAATGCATGTCTCACGCGTAAAGGTACATATCGGTCCCTTTGCTGTAAACAGTGACCCACCTCGTGAATCGCAACTGAAATCGAAGCAATCGAAGTACCATTGTAATTAGTGGAGGAAAGTCTAACACTTCTACTTTTTGGATCATAGTGATCTGATAAATGACCAGACACTTGTTCGACTGACACATCATACAAACCATTTTGATCCAAGATTCTTCTAGCCGCCTGGGCTCCAGTTAAACCCGAGGAAGCTCCTACTTTTAAAAATTTAGAATAGGTATTTCTCAAGTACATTTGCACTAATAGTGGAATGATCATAATTAGAACAAAATAAACAATAAAACCCATGAAAGATGCTCCTTCTTTAGATGTCTAATTTACATACATTATTATACTTTATAGTGCACTTTTTTAGTATTAATGTGCTTGTTTCATTAAGGCCTAAAGATGTCATGAGATATGGAGAAAGATAATAATTGAAGTGGGAGAAGCCTCAAGTGCTTTTTTAATGGTGAGATAAGCGATTTATACTATTTCCTTTGTTTATTTCTGAAAGCAATAATATTTGTTTTTAATGAAGCATATGTTCCGATCGCTGCATAACCATAAAACCAACCCATAAATATTCCGCCAAGGGTGTTGTGCTTGTGACTAATAAAAATTGAGATTCCCAGGCCAAAAATAAGTGCAATCGTCGGTACAAACCATTTCGGTATTTTGAAAAAAACCTTAATTAGTTGAGTTAACAGTATAATGATTGGAATTGCAAATATTGCATCCCAAAAATTCGTTTTAATAGTGGGAAAATCCATCGGCAATCACACCTTTTTTTGGTTAATATGTGCAAATTCCATAGATTTATTAATCACTATTAAAGGAAAAGTTATTAATGTTTAGTTCATCGTAATATACCAAGCCAATCCTCCGATTGCACCTAGGATGACAATCACATAAATAGCCGTCAACCGTATTGTGTTTTGTTTTGTTGAACTTTTATAGTCCTCATCAGGTTTTCCTGTTAGCGCGAGTGTACCAATCAGGGCAGCTACTAATACGATAATAATAAGAGCCATACCAAACTTCATATGTTTCATCCTCACTAAGATTAATAATCAAAAGAAACTGAATTATTTAATAATAAATAATTTTTTGCCAAAATTATGGACTTTTCATTAAAGTTTCAATGTATGATTCTTATATTAAGGTTTATGATATAGAAAATAACCATCCAATTAACAAAAAATTTGACCATCCACTTTTGACTTATTGATCACTACTAACTCGAATTATTATCCAGTCACGATTAAGGAGTTCCAAATGAATCCGAAAAATAAATGGAATAGCAAATATAAAGATCGTATAAATCAATTGGAAGCACCAATGCCGAATGAGAGATTAGCAATCCTGTCACCTTATTTAACCGGCGGGTCTGCGCTCGATCTTGCATGTGGGCTTGGTGGAAACAGTCTGTTTCTGGCACGATTAAATTTTCAAGTACAAGCAATTGATATATCAGATGTAGCTGTCAACTATCTCGAGGAAATAGCAGGAAAGCAAAAGCTCGCTATTTTTCCTCGTTTGTGCGATCTGACGGATATGACCCACCTTAATTTGAATAATAGTTCTTTTAGTTTGATTGTCATTACGTATTATCTTGATCGATCACTATTTCCGCTGGTTAAATCAATCGTTAAAGACAATGGATATTTCTTTATGGAAACCTTTTATAAGTCTCCAAAAAAAGAGAGTCAGGGAGTATCCGACCAATATAAACTGCTACCTGGAGAATTATTGGCTGAGTTTAGTGATTGGAAAGTTCTTTTTTATGAGGAAAATGAACAAGAGGGACGACAGACGATTTTTTGTCAGAAACAAAAAATCGTCTGAAACCATAAGAGCATTCTTTAAGTGTCAGGCACCATTGATAATAATAGGAATGAAAGCGATTGTTTTTAATCTCTTAAAAGTTTACTATATTGTGTGGGAGGGATAAACATGATAGATTTTGTTTTTCAAAATAGTACAAAGTTAATATTTGGTAAAGATCAAGAGCAATTAGTAGGTCAAGAGGCCGTTGTTTATGGAAAAAAACTTCTCTTGCATTATGGCGGAGGTAGTATCAAGACTAACGGACTATATGATAGAATTCTGCAGTCATTGCTTGAACAGGGCATTGAAATAATTGAATTGGGCGGAGTAAAGCCGAATCCTCGAGTCAGCCTTGTTAGAGAAGGAGTTGCCCTTTGTAAGGAACATAAAATTGACCTTATTCTTGCTGTAGGTGGAGGAAGTGTAATTGATTCGGCCAAAGCGATCGCTGCTGGTGCGAAATATGATGGGGATGTATGGGATTTCTTTGAAGGGAAATCTACAGTTCAAGACTGTCTGCCAATCGGAGTTGTGTTAACCATACCTGCAGCGGGAAGTGAATCTAGCTCGGGCACGGTTATAACGAACGAAGATGGATGGTATAAGCGATCGACGGGTCATTCGACCATGCGTCCTAAGTTTTCCATTCTAAACCCTGTTCTTACATACACCTTACCATCTTATCAAACAGCGTGTGGGATCACAGATATGATGGCGCATATCTTGGAAAGATATTTCACTAATGAAAAGAATGTAGAATTAACAGATCGATTGTGTGAAGGGGCATTACGAGCCATTATAAATAATGCACATACAGTCATCGAGGACCCAACCAATTACGATGCAAGAGCTGAGATCATGTGGTCAGGCACAATTGCACATAATGATTTGTTAGGGACAGGAAGAGTTGGTGATTGGGGAAGCCACGATATTGAACATGAGATCAGCGGCATTTATGATATTGCACATGGAGCAGGTTTGGCGATTGTATTCCCAGCCTGGATGAAACATGTGTATAAACATGATGTAAATAGATTTGTTCAATTTGCTAATCGAGTCTGGGATGTAGAAATTGACTTAAACAATTTAGAAAAAACCGCTTTAGCAGGAATCAAGAAAATAGAACAATTCTTTAGCTCCATCGGTATGCCGGTAACATTGAAAGAAGCTGGTATTGGTGAAGAGCACTTGGAGGAAATGGCTAAAAAGGGAACAGAAAGAGGACCACTAGGCAATTTTGTTAAGTTACATGAAGCTGATGTTGTACAGATTTTACATTTGGCTAAATAAGAAAAAAACCTCGCTCACAGCATTGTAGCGAGGTTTCGTTTTGTTAATTTTATTTGTAGAAAATTTAACTGATAAAATAAATATCATTAATTCAAGATATTTTACTTGACGATTTTTGTCGGATAGATATATTCTTGTTACATACTTAAGAATTATAGTTTAACAAAATCTAACAAAATATCGGGGCTATTTGAGGGGAAAATAATAAAGGTCTTTTGATTTAATTGCTACGCCAGTTATTGCCAAGTCTTTATTCATATGATATCGTTCCTTTGAGAAGGTCACCTTTACAGGTAAAGTTGTAGCAGCATTAAGAAATGTGTTTGGTGGACATGCTGTCGAAAAGAATTAAAAAAAGCATTTATTTTATTAAAATTGGAGGAAAAAGATTATGAAATTTTTTATCGATACTGCAAACCTAGAGGAAATCAAAAAAGCCTATAAAATTGGTGTGTTATCAGGAGTAACAACCAACCCTTCTTTAGTAGCAAAAGAGGGAGTAAAATTCGAAGACCGTATTGCTGAAATCCTTAATGCTGTACCTGAGGTTGAGTCTGTATCTGCCGAGGTAACGCCTAATGCTTTGACTGCTGATCAAATGATTGAGGAAGCAAACGAACTTATTAAAATTAACGGTGGCGATAAAAATATCACCATTAAACTTCCAATGACGTTAGATGGATTAGAGGCTTGCCGTTATCTAACGAAAAAAGGTGTAAAAACCAACGTTACCTTGATTTTTAGTGTGAACCAAGCATTGCTCGCGGCACGAGCAGGTGCAACTTATGTTTCACCATTCTTAGGCCGGTTGGATGATATTAACGAAGATGGTGTAGAATTAGTCGCAAAAATTGCTAAGATGTTCCAGATTCAAAACTTGGATTCACAAATCATTGCTGCATCTGTTCGTCATCCAGATCATGTAACCCGTGTAGCGATGGCTGGAGCTCATATTGCAACGATTCCATTCAAGGTAATTGAGCAATTATCAAAACATCCATTAACAGACCAAGGGATTGAAAAATTTGCTGCAGACTGGAAAACGACTGTTTAAAAGCAGATTACTAATACGTATTTCTAAATAGAGTTATTTAAGCACCTTTATCTTAGTAATGATAAAGGTGCTTTTTTTTTTATATTCAAGAGCATTGAGCATTAAGAAACAGTAAAAAAATACCTCTCCATAATAAAATTATGAAGAGGTATTTTAATCTATAACCATTTATCTGCCCATTCTTCAAGAGCTTTAAGAGATCGTCCAAGTTCCGTTCCTTTTTTGGTTAACGAATATTCGGTCCGTGGTTTCCAAATCCTTAGGAAGTTTGATAATTTCGCATAATCTTCTATAATAAAACAAAAAGAAAATCCTCTGAAATCAAGATATTTTCGCGATTCCGGAGAGATAGTTAGTCTAAGAAATGAATTTATAGTATTAAAATTTTGCTGGATTTTCAGTGGATTACATGTTTCTTTGATTTTATTACATAGTTTTAAAGGATTCTGAAGGGTGATATTAGTGGATGAACTGGTAAGTAAATTTTGGCTAATTAAAAATGCTTTTAATATTGATGTACAAGCGGTCGATCATCAATTTCAAACGATTCTGCACATATCTGATGATAGGGAACCCCTAATTTTTGCAGAAGCTCGAAAGAAAATCTATTTGGATCTTAAAAAAGCTTTAGAAAAGGCAAATAAAAACAGTTTTTGTATTCATACAGATTCATTCCAACTATCGTATATGGCGATGCCTATAAACGAGGAAGAACTGTTTCATGGAATGGTTTTGGTTGGGCCTTTCTTGAATGAGCGGGTCACTGACCATTTTATCTGGAATGCGATGAGGGAAAATCACCTTGAAAATAATTGGGTAAAACCATTGGAGAAATTTTATAAATCCTTACCCTATTTGGGACAATCATACATAGCAATTGGCGATTTGTTAGTGAATCTATTAACGAATCCGCGAGTTGACTCCCATTTTATTACGACAAAAAAGCATAGTGAGCAATATCAACCGGATGTACAGCCGCAGGATTATGGCCAAGATGGTTTGGAAGTTAAGCTAAGGTATGAGGCAGAAAAGAAATTTTTACATTTTATCGAAACTGGGGATAAGGAAAATGCAATGAAAGCTTTGATTGAATTCACAGGTGATTTTTCATATAGAGTTCCAGGGAATCCTTTGCGAGCGAAAAAAAACCTTAGCTTTTCAAGTAATACTATGAATAGGATGGCTGCTGCTAAGGGAGGGGTTGAACCTCAATATTTACATGCTATTTCGGAAAAATTCGCACTTAAGATTGAGGCAGCGGTAGCGATGTCCGATTTAGATGCGATAAATTTCAGTATGATTGAAGAATATTGTGATGCGGTTAAGAATTTTGCTGTTAATGGATATAGTTCTGTTGTAAGGAAAGCATTAATGTATATAAATATCCACTTTAAGGAAACTATAAATGTGCAATCTGTAGCAGCTGAAATTGGATTTAATCGAGCATATCTTGCGAAGAAATTTAAAAAAGAATTGAATATAAGTGTCATTGATTATATTCATAAAAAGCGGATTGAAGAGGCAATTTTTCTTATGGAACAGGGTCATTTATCTATTACAGATATTGGTATTCAAGTGGGTTTTAGCAGCTATAATTATTTTTGTAAAGTATTTAAAGAAATAAAAGGAATGACAGCTACAGAGTATAAAGGGAGTAAACCATTAGAAAAAAAGGAGTATGATTAAAATCATTGACTCTTCTAACGTTAACTTTGTAATTTTATAAATTTGATTCAATTTCACTCTAAATAAATTTTATTTATAAAAAATAATTTAAAATAGTGTTCAATTTTATATAAAAGTTAACAATAATGGATGTGGAAACGAACTCAAATTGCTAACATGAATCTATCACTTGTCCCAACTTTTCCCGAAAGATGGGGATGAACAAGTTAAGGAGGCATTCAAATGGAAGTTAACCATAAACAACCGAATTTAGAAGTAAGAGTCAAGAACATTATTGAAGTTGATGGATTAAAATTTAAAGATCTGAATAACAGTGGGAAATTAGAACCATATAAGGATTGGCGTTTAAGTCCGAGAGAACGTGCGGAGAACCTAGTCTCATTGATGAATACCGATGAAAAGGTCGGAATGATGCTTATTAATTCTCGTCAGATGGGTCTTTCTCAAAAAGATAAGAGTAAGACAAGCCATGATGGTGTGTTAGATGAAGGAATTGTTGAAAAGGGCGAAACTATTTTTGCACTGGCAAAAGTATATGGAACCACGCATACGATTGAAAACATGCATTTGCGCCACTTTATTCTAAGAGACAATTGGAGTCCATCCGAAATGGCAGAATGGGTGAATACCATGAATGAAGTATGTGAGGGAACACGCCTTGGTATTCCTTGTTTAATCGCATCGAATTCAAGAAACGAAAATACTGAATTCATTTTTGGTATGAATGATGCAGCTGGGATTTTTTCCACTTGGCCTGGAACGTTAGGACTTGCTGCAGCGGCAAAAGGAGATATGAAAAATGGCGGTGATGCCTCTCTTATTAGCCAATTCGCCCAAATCGCACATGATGAGTGGGATGCGGTTGGATTAAGAAAAGGATATATGTATATGGCGGATACTGTTACGGACCCGAGATGGCAGCGGATATATGGTACATTCGGTGAAGACCCAGAATTTATTTCTGATGTTATCGGCCGCATCATTGACGGCTTTCAAGGGAAGACCCTCGGAAATCATAGTATTGCTATGACGACCAAGCATTTTCCTGGCGGTGGACCAAGGGAAAATGGATTTGATCCACATTATGAAGAGGGTAAATGGAACCTGTATCCAACGCCAGGAAGCCTAGAAAAGTATCACCTGCCTCCGTTTCGGGCAGCGGTAGAACATGGGACTTCATCGATGATGCCATATTATTCGATTCCTAGTATCAAGAAAAGTGTGGTTCAAGAATTCGAAGGGGAAGACATTCCTTTCGAA
Source organism: Bacillus sp. ISL-75 (assembly GCF_018613095.1). Lineage (NCBI taxonomy): Bacteria > Bacillati > Bacillota > Bacilli > Caryophanales > Bacillaceae > Bacillus > Bacillus sp. ISL-75. The sequence goes on along the minus strand of NZ_JAGGQX010000007.1, from coordinate 21,200 downwards.
GAGGTTGGTTTTACATTTAATCATTATTTCTTAAATACGATCCTTAGAGAAAAACTAGGGTTCAAGGGTTATATAAATAGCGACAGCGGCGTTACAAGTAAAATGAGCTGGGGCGTTGAAACCTTAAGCGAGGCGGAACGTTTTGCTAAAGCGATTAATGCGGGGACAGATCTTATTTCTGACACTAATGATATTGAAAACCTAAAAAAAGCGATCGAAAAGGGATGGATCAGTGAGAAGCGGATTAATGAGGCCAATGTACGACTGCTTACAGAAATGTTTGCATTAGGACTATTTGATGACCGTACGTATGTTTCACCCGACCATGCTGCTGAAGCGGTGAAAAATCCAGCAAACTGGGAAGCTGCTTATGAAGCGCATAAAAAATCGGTAACTGTGCTTAAGAATCAGAAGCAGACCTTACCTTTAACAGCTGAAAAGCTTGAGGGTAAGAAGGTTTATGTGGAAGTTTTCCACAAGGAGACCGAACGAGCAACTTCTTATACTGAAAAAGCTAGACAGGAATGTCAAGAGCTTGGTCAATTTACTTTAACCGATAACTATGAAGAAGCTGATGTAGCTATATTGTTTTTAAGTCCAAAATCTGGAGCTTATTTCAATGCGACACCAGGACTATTAGAACTTGAAATATGCGAAGATAAAACGGTAGCTGCTTTGGATGGTACTTCCTACCAAGAAACGACTTTGAGTGGGATGAACCATTTAAAGGAAGTGGCCGACAGTATCCATATTCGTGGCGGCAAAGTAATCATGAGTGTTAATGTCATTCTGCCATGGATCCTTGGAAATGTTGAACCATTGGCAGATGCATTGATCGCTGGATATGATACCTACTATAAGGCACAGTATGAGGTTATGGCGGGCAATAGCTCACCAGTAGGTGTGTTACCGTTGACATTGCCAGCGAGTGAAGCGGTCATTGCGGTTAATGAAAATGGTGAGTGCGTGTCGAGAAATGATGTACCGGGTTATGTCAAGGACGAATATATGCCTGAAGGACTTAACTATGCTTATAAAGATAGCGATGGGAATATCTATAAACTTGGTCATGGATTAACCTATTAATTTAGCTAAGAGTCATAATGTAAAAACTCGCCAATATTATCGTGGAGAGTTTTTACATTATTATAGCTTTCTACAATTTATCATCAACCACTACTTTTACATCCCCAATTGTATCTATTTGGACTTTTTCTTCTTTCACATTTTCGTTAATCTGAATAATCTCTTCAAACTGATTCCTAAAAATTTCTACATCATTAAGGATAGTTGGGTTTAATATGACTTCAATACGATCTTCGCTTAGAGGAATATGACTGGTTTCAATTTGTGTAGTTGTTCCACTTTCTGGATTTAATATCTTTTTCTCAATAATTAGCTCTTCACGGATTATAGGGACGACAATTTGTTTCTCCACGGTATACGTTTTCTTATATACGCTAACATCTGCTGTCTCAACCCACTTCTTGTTAACCTGCAATTCTTCCTTATGTAGTTGGAGCGTTTTATCTTCTCGATGGTCATTCTTCTTTTCAGGCAACTTAATCTCTCCTCCATTGGAAAGTAGTGAAAACACCCTTCCATTGCCCAGCAATGAAAAGGTGTTTTTGTTTTTAGCTATTATTTATATCGTTAAAGCTTGACCCGTCGGAAACGATATCGACACTTCCGGTTGTATCAACATGAGCCTCTTCGTGTCTGAGTGTCTCTTGGACTTTCTGAGTATCCTCAATTTGACGTTTCGAAGCAGAAATCTCCTCGGTCGCAACCGTATACTTGTTTACCTCAACTTGCTCCTGGGTAACAGGAATAGTAATGGTTTCCTGAGATATAGTGGATCCATCGCTACGTTCGTTATTCAACGGTGTTCTTTTTATGACAACTTCCTCGTGCATTACAGGAACGTCGACAGTTCTTTGTTCTTCAACGACATCTTTAGAAATAACTACTTGTCCAGCATCGACATTATTCTTTACAATGTCTAACTCTTCCTTATGAAGCTGGAGAGAGCCGTCAGTTTTAGTATCTTGGGTACTTGTACTGGGATCGTTCCCTTGATTGCTCATAGTGGTTTGGCTATTTTCACTTTCAGTGTTTTGTGATTTATCATCACCGAATAATCCTAAATAGTCGCTCATAAAAATCCCCCTTGTATGTTGTTTATGGTCAAGCCTTTTTTATAATGTACTCATGTGGGTTCTTTATACTTTAAAATCATTAGAATAAAAGGTATGAAAAGATGATATTCGAGCTGATGTAAGATTCACTTTGTATGAAATATTTTCATGGCATAAATATTGTTTAATTATGAAACAATCATGTTTGGAGCTGGTGACTAAAAAGAATATAATTAAATTGAGTTTGATCAAATGTATTGTGGAGGGGATTTCATTTTGACATTTTTAGAAAAAATTAAACCGCACTTGATTAGCCATGATATATTAATTCAAGAAACGGTGCTTCATGCATTACACGATTATCCAAACGTCCCAGAAGAATGGACAATAGAATTATTGAAGGAAGCCTTTAAAAACCAGGACAAGCAATCCTCAATTTTAATCTACATAGAAAACATGAAAATCAATGAAGACGCTGTCAAAGTTTTACTAGAAAATATGCCAAAAATGGACAAGACCAAGATCCACTTAGCGGTGAATTTGTTGGAACGTATCGATCCAAAGCTCGCTCTAAAATATAGAGAGCAACTACATAGATTCATTGGTGAGGATCGTTGGCCATTATATGAGCTAATAGTAAATGGTACGAAAGAAGAAGTTTGGAATAAATATGCAAAAACAATAAATACTCTTGACCAAGCCGATTCTTATCAGCATCCACTTTACATACAAGCTAAAAATCTGGCTGCATGCATCGTTCAAAATGGCTGGATCACTAAAGAAGAAATCGATGTGTTTATCCAAGAAGAATTAATAGAGGATTGGTTTTCATTTAATGGTATCTTGACGGTGTATATGATTGGATTACTGAAACTTGAGAAGCATATCCCATTTCTAGCCAGTTTGTTAAACCGTGATGAAGATATCTTGTTAGAAGAAGTTGCATCGGCGTTAATTCGGTTTCAATCCGATGAGGTAGTCGAAGCTGTTGGTCCTTATTTAAAGCAATCGGATTCGATTATTTTTGCTAGTTCCGTTATCGAAAATATTAAATCAGACCTCGCGGTTCAGGTTTTGAGAGAGGCCTATCAATATTCAGATGAACTAGAAGATCAGGATATGCTGATTGAAGCACTCTGTCATCAGCTTTCTAAAGATGCGCTTCCTGAAATTAGCGATCATATGAAAAAAGAATACTTCTCAAGCCTAGTAGATATTGAACAGACGGTTTATAGTTATTATTCCATTTTAGGTGAGCCACATCCGGAACTAATGGATTGGAAGCTAGCAGCACTTGGAAGAGAAATAGAATTTAGAAATAAAAGCAAGCAGGGTGAAATTTCCCAAAACAGTCCAATTTTAACGGAAAATAAAGTTGGGCGGAATGATCCGTGCCCGTGTGGAAGCGGCAAAAAATATAAAAAGTGCTGTGGCAAATAAGGAGATTAAGTGCGATGAAGTTTGATAAAGTTCGTTGGGGGATCATTGGATGCGGTGATGTGACAGAAGTGAAAAGCGGTCCAGCCTTCCAAAAAATTAATAATTCTGAGTTGGTTGCCGTTATGAGAAGAACGGGGGAACTTGCCAAAGATTATGCAAACCGGCACAATGTTAAAAAATGGTACGATAATGCGGATGAACTCATAAACGATTCAGATGTAGATGCTATCTATATTGCAACACCGCCTGGTTCGCATAAGGAATATACAATCAAGGCAGCAAAGGCAGGGAAACCTGTTTATGTAGAAAAGCCAATGGCCCGCAATTTCGATGAATGCCAGGAAATGATTGCTGCTTGTGAAGAGGCAGGAGTCCCATTATATGTGGCTTACTACCGGAGGGCACAACAGCGATTTTTAAAAATAAAAGAGCTGTTGGAGAATGGGGCAGTTGGTAAGGTACGGTTTGTATCATCAACACAATATCAAAAAGCTACGGAAGATGTGTTGGACCCACAACATCTTCCATGGCGAGTTCAACCGGAATTGGCAGGCGGGGGACTATTTTTTGATCTAGCCAGCCATACGCTTGATCTATTAGATTTTTTACTTGGACCGATTACGTCTGTGCAAGGATTTGGTTCCAATCAAGCAGGCTATTATCGTGCCGAAGATATCGTAACGGGTACATATCGGTTTGAATCTGGCGTCCATGGTGTCGGAAATTGGTGTTTTACTGCTTTTGAAGATGTCGATGTGAATGAAATCGTGGGGAGCCGAGGGAAAATAACCTTTTCCACTTTCGGAAACGAGCCCATCGTTTTAACGACAGCGAGCGGAACGGAGCAATGGAGTTTCGAGAGACCAGAGCACGTCCATCAACCACTTGTCGAAACGATTGTAGCCGACTTAACAAGTGGCAGCGGTCAGTGCCCTAGCAGTGGAGTGACAGGAGCCAGAACGAACTGGGTCATGGGAGAAATGGTGAAGGATTATTATCAATAGTTTTGAACTAGGACCAACCTAACACGGTTGGTCCTAATTTTTTAGGTCGGTCATCTTATGCCATCGAAAGTGTTTGGCCCTTTCAGAAAATGATTGGTGCCTGACACTTTTTTTTATTTATTTTCAGTGTTTTTAGTGGATGTAAGCGCATACATTTATAGTGAACACTGGAGGTGATGTGGTTGATTTATCCTTATGGGAATGATTATATCAAATACTTAAACGATGAAGGTTCTTATGGGATCACGTATGAACAATGGAAGTTTAAAAATAGTAAACAATACTCAGACAAGTGCAGACAATGCGGACATGGGAAACACCGCTTTCAACCTTGTCCAAAGTGCAATTATTAAGCGCCTTAGGGCGTTTTTCTTTTTTTCAAAATGGATTTAAAGATACTATCGCAGAACTGATCGATTGGATGAGGAATAATCAATAATAATGGCTGTGAAGCCGGGGACTAATTAATTGGGGTTAGCCCCTTTTTCTTTGGAATCCACAATAACACTTATATTCTTATTCGCTGATAGAACAAAGGAATTCGCTGATAGAACTAAGGAATTCGCTGATAGGATTGTCAAATTCGCTGATTAAACTAAAATATTCGCTGATAGAACTGGAAAACTTTGATAGATTTCGTGATTCGCTCATTGAATGCGAAAATTCGCTCATAAAATGCAAAAATTCGCCCATTAACTATAAAAATTCGCTCATAAAATGCAAAAAATCCGCTCATAAAATCTAAATCTGCAAAAACGCCTGAATTTTTTTAGGAAAATAAAAAAAATTTCACCTCAAATTGACGGGTTGAACAAATTATTTTCTTTTATTGTCAAAAATGCGGGAACTTTTCATTATAATTCATGATATTTTAAGAAAATCAGGATTTAATATTGCCTTTAACATTATATAGTTTTCTCATACCATCTAGGAAATACTATTGTGGTTAGTAAATTGAAACAAGGAGATCGCATAGTGAAAGATAAAATCCCCTCATTATCGTCCAACTCATTTTATTTGGGTATTTTGTTAGCGGTCGTTGGAGGTTTTTTAGATGCCTATACTTTTATCAGCAGAGACGGTGTATTTGCCAATGCCCAAACAGGAAATATGGTCCTGCTCGCTGTAAAAGCAGAGAACAGGGATTGGCAAGCCTCGCTGCTTTATATCCCGCCCATTTTAGCATTTATCTTAGGTGTTTTGGTATCAGAAATGGCTAAAATTCCTCGTGTTAGACAAGTTCTACACAGCTATAGAAGGTCAATTCTTATCTTAGAATGCCTTGTATTAATTATTGTAGGTCTATTACCACGAAGTGTGCCGAACATCGTAGTAACTGTATGTATCGCATTTGTATCCTCTTTACAAATTTCCACTTTTAATAAAATCGACAAGTGGACCTACAATTCAACCATGACAACAGGAAATCTCCGGACGGCAACCCAAGCAGCCTATTTGGCCTTAAAAGAAGATAATGATGAAGCCAAAAAACAATTCAAAGAATTTTTTGTGATCATTCTTTCTTTTTTATTTGGCGCGTTGACCGGGACATTTTCCACCACCTACATAGGGAGCACCTCTATCTGGATAGCTTCTGGGATTTTAGTGATCGCACTTATTTTGTATCACCGGGATCGAGGGTATATAAGCAAGTCCTTAACGTTAAGATAGAATGTTAGTTGCCTGGTACTTTTGAAGAAGAGGCTGGAACAAAGGAGAACCAGCCTCATCCTGTCTTCCTGTTGAAATCTTCCTACTCAACCATTTCCAACGTTTGAATTACTTCTCTGAGTGCTTCTATTTCATCGTCCCCGGAAACTTCTAATATAATTTCTGCCTGTTTAGGGATCGCTAACGATAAAACACCGAGTACCGATTTTACACTAACCTTCCGTCCTTTATAAGTAAGAAAGATATCAGCATTAAATCGAGAAGCGTTTTGAACTAATTGATTGACCGGCTGAGCATATAAACCTGCATTCCTGTTGATTGTTACTGTTTGTTGTATCATGATTATCCTCCTAGGCTGCGATGTTGTAGCATCTGTAAATAATGCACTTTTCTTATGTATGAAACTACGTCACTAAAAATGCACCATTGACTCAATATGGGCCATTTTGTGTGGTAGTCCTTCTAACAACAGGGAGAAAATAGGAGGATTTAATTTTCTAGATAACTTAGTAATCGAACTCATTTTGAATGTCCAATAAAAATAGGCTTTTGAATCAGTAGCAATACCCAGCCAAAGTTCATATTTTGATGGAGAGAGTACTTGATGCATCGGTGAATTCACCTGTTATACACCTATTTTTCAGATTATGTTTGTTCTATTCCCCTTTCATGTGCTAGCACAAATTGTTGATTTAAAATAGACGGAGGTATGAAAATGAATCCTTTCCAAAATGAACTTCAAATGTTGAATGTTGGTGATTTCCAAGCGAGTCAGGCAGTTCCTTTTGACCAAAACCAATACTACATTGATGATCAGTCCCGACAATTCGGTGTTATGGGTGGTTTTGGTGGTATGAGTGGTTTTGGTGGTATGAGTGGTTTTGGCCGTTGTTTTAGCTGCTTTAGCTGTTTTAATTGCTTTAACTGCTTTAACTGCTTTAGTTGTTTCCGTTGCTCTAGTTGCTTTAGGTGTTCACATTGCTCTAATTGCGGCGGCGGCCATCGTTGCGGTGGAGGTCATCGCTGCGGAGGTTAATGGTTCTATTTTTCTAATGTAAAACTGGTGGTTAAGGAGAAGAGGCCGTCACTGCGTGAGTTTTTTGCAGAGCCTCTTCTCTTTTAGCTTAGACATAAGGGACAAATTGCGGTACATAGAATTATAGTGAAGTGATGTTACAGAATGGAGTAAAGCTACGGCTAAGGAGGAGCGAAATGACAAGTTTGAACCCTTCTATGCGTCTGAAAGTGAAAAGGGACACGTTTTTTCTCCCCGATTCAAACAACGGTGTGTATTTTCGGAACAACATTAGCTCGTTCCGTATGGAAGGCAGTACGATCAATCAGTGGGTTGAAAAGCTGATACCGATGTTCAACGGGGAGTACACTTTGGAGAATTTAACAGAGGGATTGCCGGGCCCATACCGAGATCGAGTGTATGAAATTGCAGAAGTGCTGTATCGAAATGGGTTTGTCCGTGATGTAAGTCAAGACCATCCGCATCAATTGGAGGATCAGCTTCTTAAAAGGCATGCTTTTCAAATTGAATTTGTCGACAGTTTTGTCGATTCGGGAGCGTACCGTTTTCAAACCTATCGTCAGGCAAAAGTGTTGGCAGTTGGCTCAGGTCCTTTTTTTGTTTCGTTAGTTTCTTCGTTAATTGAATCCGGATTGCCCAAGTTCAAATTGCTAATCACTGACACGGTACCGACTAATAGACGGCGGTTAACGGAACTCGTGGCACATGCCCGTAAGACAGACCCTGAGGTGGAGGTAGAGGAGGTCAGCCTGAAGGACGATGGGGTAAATTTTTGGCGGGAGAGTGTGCAACCGTTTGATTCAATTTTGTATGTGTCACAGGAAGGCAATTTAGAGGAGTTGCGGCTTCTTCATACGGTTTGTGTGGAAGAGAAAAAGGCATTCCTCCCTGCTATTTGCTTACAGAAGGTGGGAATAGCGGGTCCGTTAGTGAATCCAGAATCTGAGGCGAGCTGGGAGTCTGCTTGGCGCCGCTTGCACCAATCTGTGCTATTCAAAGACCAGCAAATTACTGCTTTCTCTTCCACTGCCGGCGCAATGTTGGCCAATGTAATTGTATTTGAATTGTTTAAAGAGGTTACAGGAGTAACCGAACTGGAACAAAAAAATCAATTCTTTTTGCTTGATCTTGATACGTTGGAAGGACACTGGCACTCGTTTATTCCCCATCCACTGGTGACCGGACGAATATCAACTAAATGGGTAGAAGATTTCGATAGGCGGATTGGACAGGGATTAAGCAATGGTGAGCCGAGTGAATTGCTACTTTTTTTCCACCAATTGACATCAAAAGAGTCAGGGATTTTCCATATTTGGGAGGAGGGAAATTTAAAGCAACTTCCGTTAGCTCTGTGTCGTGTTCAGGCTGTCGACCCTTTATCTGACGGACCGGCTAAGCTGTTAGGAGACATTGTCTGTTCAGGACTGACACATGAGGAGGCTCGAAGGGAAGCCGGTCTTGCTGGGATTGAAGCCTATGCGTCACGAATGGTCGATTTGCTCGCTACGAGGCTACTTCCACAACAGGAAGTAGAGGGTAGAATGCTAGAATTGCAGGAATTTGTTGGGGTTGGGACTGGGGAAACGTTTGCGGAAGGAGTTTGCCGCGGGTTGCAAAAGTGTTTGGCCGAAGAGCTGAACATTCAACAGCGTAATCAGAAGATATCTGTCTCTCGGGTGCAGTTGAGTATTGTAGAAGATGAACGTTGCCGGTTTTATTTACAGGCACTGACGACGATGGAGGGAGCACCTGTTATTGGCTTAGGAGAGGAAGTGTCCGGTTTCCCTGTGGTATGGGTCGGAACGAGTGACGGCTGGTATCGCAGTGTAGATTTGAATATAACATTGGCGTTACGGAATGCGTTACAACAAGCACTAATCAAGGTTCAAAACCCAAATACTTGCCTCACCGAGCAAGCGTTTCATGTTTCATCCTTGCTTCTGGAAGAAATGGTGCCGCTAAGCCTAGTAATCCCTGCTTGTGAAGAGAGGATAAAATCCGAGAACTTGCAGTCCGCTATGGAAGTATTGGAACGAGATCATAAGCGGCTTTCGGTTTTCGAACAAGAAATAGAACCATTTTTGAAAGAAGGATTGGCAGGGGTGTTTGGTGTGTTGCTTCGAGAGGAGGAATCTAGGTGAGCGCTGTCGTGTTGGTTGTTGGAGAAGGGGTGGTGGCGGACAGTGTATGCGAAGAACTGTTCGCTCATTACCATGTAGTTCGCCAGACCGAATTCGAGGCGGTTGTACCGAAAAAAACTGATTTGGCTCTGGTGCTTCAGGATGCCTGGAATCCTTCTGTTCATCAAAAGGCAGAAGAGATATTTCGGCTAACAGGCACACCCTGGCTGCGAGGCTTCGTTTCATTTGGAGAGGGTGTAGTGGGGCCACTAATTCGACCAGGTACGCCCGGGTGTTCTCAGTGTGCGGATATGAGACGTCTCATGGCTGGACGCGACCGTAAAGAGATGTGGGAGATGAAGCAGAGGCTGAAGGAATACAGAGGTATGCAGCCTGAAGGCTGGGCATCCTTCACAGGACTCTTGCAGCTGTCATACCAGATCAGGGCAGAGGTACAGCGAATTTTGCTGGGTGAACAAGCACTTTCGGAAGAACAGGTATGTTTAATTAATTTGAAAACATTAAAGAGTTCATGGCATTCCTTTCTCCCTGACCCGCTGTGTCCGGTTTGCAGCCATTTACCAGACGATTCGGAGGATGCTGCTAAAATCTCATTGCAGCCAAGTCCGAAGATCAGCCTAGACAGTTACCGCTGCCGTTCGTTGGATGATCTGAATAAAGTTTTAGTTAAAGACTACCTAGATCATCGAACGGGCCTTTTGAATGGTAAAATGGTTGACCTCGTGCCGCCATTTGCCGATGTCAGTGTGAATCTGCCTTTGTTCGAAGGGGATGAGGGAACAGCAGGCAGGACAAATTCATATGAGGTAAGTGAGTTGACTGCCATTTTAGAAGGACTCGAGCGGTACTGCGGTCTGGAGCCACGCGGGAAACGTACAGTCGTCTTTGATAGTTTCAGCAATTTGAAAAATAAGGCACTCAATCCTTTGAAAGTAGGTGTGCATGCAAAGGAACAATATGAGCAGCATGGTTTTCCTTTTCAACCGTTTAATCCTGAACGACCAATGAATTGGGTATGGGGTTATTCGTTTTTGGAAGAGCGTCCAATTCTTGTGCCAGAGTTGCTTGCCTATTACAGCTTGGGCTGCGGCCAGCGTGGATTTGTCTATGAAACTTCCAACGGATGTGCATTAGGCGGAAGTTTGGAGGAGTCTATTTTTTACGGAATTATGGAAGTGGTGGAGCGTGATTCATTTCTAATGACTTGGTACGCGCAGCTGAACCTGCCGCGTCTAGACCCTTCCTCAGCTGATGACCAAGAATTGCAGTTAATGATCGAACGTATGCGGTCGGTCGCGGGATATGATCTTTATTTGTATAACTCGACGATGGAGCACGGAATTCCAAGTATTTGTGCGATTGCAAAAAACAGGAGGCAAAAGGGAGTGAATCTCATTTGTGCCGCTGGCGCACATCTCGACCCTGTAAGGGCGGTAAAAAGTGCGGTTCATGAGTTGGCTGGCATGATGCTGACTCTTGATGAGAAATTAGAGTCTAACCAGGAAGAGTATAGCCGAATGCTGCAAGATTCATCACTGGTCCAACAGATGGATGATCATGGTATGCTGTACGGTTTGCCGCAAGCGGAAGATCGCCTGGATTTTTTACTTGAAGATAATCGTCCGTTGCGAACATTTGCCGAGGAATTCAAGTGGAAATCGAGGCATACGGACCTTACAGATGATCTGCTGGACATTCTTCAAGTTTTTCACCCATTAAATCTTGATGTGATTGTGGTGGACCAGACGGCACCAGAATTAAAACGAAACGGATTGTATTGCGTGAAAGTGCTGATTCCGGGGATGCTGCCGATGACATTCGGACAACATCTTACCCGTGTAACTGGGCTGGAGCGTGTGCTCAGGGTACCGATGGAACTCGGTTATTCAAAACAACCGCTGACACTTGAACAATTAAACCCACATCCGCATCCGTTTCCATAAGAGGCGAACTAGGAGGCAAGGAGGATGAGTCTAGAGGAGTTTTTGCACAATCTGCATTTTGACATTGATAAGGCAAGTGTGCCTAACTGGGAAGTGGATTGGGAAGATGCGCCACTTTCTTATAAGCTCTACAGTGGCTTACCTGTGGTACCATTTTCTCTAGAAGTACCGCTGACACTTGAAGGACAAGAACAGCCAGCAAAGCCTGATCTTCGTAAAGTCGGTCATTTCCTCTGGTATGTATACGGCCTTACTCAAGTTAGCCAGTCAGTCTTTCCCTTGGATTCCAAAGATAAAACGGCGAATCTAATACAGTCATATCGGCGATTCGCTCCTTCCGGCGGGGCATTGTATCCAAACGAATTATACGTTTATCTTAAGGTAGAGGATTTGCCTGTTGGGATGTACCATTATGATGTGGCCCATCACCGCTTGGTATTGTTGAGAGAAGGAAATTTCGATTCATATATCGCCCGTGCTCTTGGTAACCGCTGTGATATATCTGCCTGCTTTGGAACTGTATTTGTGTCAACCATGTTTTGGAAAAATTTCTATAAATACAATAACTTTTCTTACCGTCTGCAAGGGTTGGATGCCGGAGTGGTAATTGGGCAGTTACTGGAAGTAGCAAAACGTTTTGGCTTTGCATCAGGGGTTTACTATCAGTTTCTAGATCGGGCCTTGAACCATCTTGTTGGGCTTTCCGAACAGGACGAGAGTGTTTATGCGGTTATCCCGCTTTCAGTAGAACCTACCATTTGGTCTACTAACGGGAGTGAAAAAGAAGGTTTTGTCTCTGCCGCCGAATTGTGCCGAGAGTTAACATCGATTCAGCCCCATCATTACATCCGGTCACGGAGGGTTAAAGAGTATCCAATGTTAACAATGTTGAATGAAGCGTCCATGCTTGATTCAACGCAAGCGTTTCGGCTGATCGAGGCGAAAGAGAGTTTGAATGGTAACGGTCATGCGGAAGAGATGCCTCACGTGAACCGGTTGTCATATGATCTGGCATCGGTCTGTCGTAAGCGATTCTCGCCAGATATGGATTTTGTTTTGGGAAAGGTAAGTCAACCTCAACTGGCCGCTCTGCTTCAGGAGGCGATAGCTTCCTTCTCGTATCGTAATGATTTGGATGAAGCACATAGGAAGAGCGAGCCTCGTGTCTCTTTGTATGGCTGTTTATATAATGTTGAAGGTATTCCAAATGGTGCCTATCATTATGACAGTGCTGCTCATGCGTTACGATTGGTGGATCTCGGTGATTATCGACTCCAATTGCAATCCGGAATGTCTCTAGATAATGTGAATTTGCTCCAAATACCTCTCTGCTTACATGTGTCAGGAGACAGGGAATCATTCAGAACGGCACTGGGTTACAGAGGATACCGGATCCAACAAATGGAAGCAGGCATGCTAGTACAACGATTACTGTTAGCGGCGTCAGCCCTCGGAATGGGGGGGCATCCACTCCTCGGTTTTGATGTAAAATTGAGTGATGAGATTTACAAGATGGAACCACTAGGAAAAACTAGTCTAATCCAAATTCCAATTGGTCCCTATCGACATCGTCCTTGGTTGAAGGGAAGTTTGCATAGTTAGGATTAATAGGATTACTTTCGTTCTAAGGTTAGTGAGGAAGAACTTCATGATGTTCCAGTTAATCCTATGGTTTCAAAAAACGAGTTTAGTCCAGAAGCGAAATAGGCAAGTATTCATGAGGATTTATATTAAGATGCCTTCACTTCCAATGAATGGGTGAAGGCTTTCCCAATTGCTTCGAGTGGATTTGAACATTTCTATCAGGAAGGATAAAACTCTGTCTTATCTTTATGATTCTGATAAATGATGTTCATGAATCCTTCTTAATGACACCTTTTCATATTCTCCTGAATGATTCAAAAAATGCCTTAATTGGATGGGGGGGATGTTTATGGCTGCCATTGGTATAGAACCGTATTTGCATGTTCGTTTTGCCAAAAATCCAGTATACGATCCAATTGGCCACAAGTTAAGCTTTATCGCAGATTATACTGGTTTGCCACAGGTTTGGGAACTTAATCTAGGGGAAGGGTGTGAAGGATGGCCTGTCCAAACTTCCTTTACAAAAGAAAGAATCACCTTTATTAGCTATCTAAATGGCAAATCTAATTTGATTATTGGTATGGATGTTGGCGGAAATGAAAATCAGCAATTGTACTTACTTAAGCAAGAAGGAAAACTAATTGAGTTGACAAACTCACCAGACCATATACACCGTTATGGCGGAAGCTCGCCAGATGGAAAATGGATTGCCTGGTCGAGTAATCGCCGGAATCCAGCCTTTTTTGATATCTATATTCAAAATCTGGAATCGTTGGATATTCGTCTTTTGAATACTGGTGATGGAATATTTTCAGCGGTTAAATGGGCTCCTGACGGTAAATCCATTTTGGTCCAGAAAATAAATTCCCCTCTAGATAATGATCTGGGCATAATCGACCTTTCAACAGGGGCTATGAACTGGTTAACAGAACATAAAGGGGAAGCAAGTTTTAAAGATGCCCATTTTAATAAGGATGCAGACCATATATATTTATTATCGAATAAAGACAAAGAATTCTATGGGCTTGCTCTAATAAATTTAAAAACCAAACATCTCGAGTGGCTAGAGCTGGGTAAGTGGGATTTTGAGGATTTGGCAATGAATAGCGATAAAAATTTGTTAGCTTATTCGATAAATGAGGGGGGAATTTCCAAGGGGGTACTTTTAGACATAAATCGAAGTTACCTTTATACGTGGAAAACTCCAATCGGAGTCATATCAAATCTGAAATTTTCCCCTGATAGCCAAAAACTAGCGTATGTGTTTAAGGGACCGACATATCCCTCTGATATATGGGAACTTGACCTAAACACCATTCAGGCAGAGAGGCTTACTTACGTTTCCCGTTCACCAGTCCTGGAACATAAATTAGTTGAGCCGGAGCTTATATCCTTTCGCTCTTTCGATAACCTGGAAATCCCTGCCTTTTATGCGAAGCCGAGAGATTCCACTGAAAAACATCCTGTTGTAATATACATTCATGGCGGGCCTGAGAGTCAAGCACGTGTGGTATACAACCCAATTCAGCAGTATTTATTAAACCAGGGTTATGCCGTGTGTACACCAAACATTCGAGGAAGTACAGGTTACGGAAAAACATTTACACATTTGGATGATGTCCGAAAAAGAATGGACGCTTTAAAGGATCTTATTTTTTTAGTGGAATGGCTAAAGGCAAATGGGAACGTAGATCCTAAAAAAATCGGGATCATGGGCGGGAGTTATGGCGGGTTTATGGTTCTTTCTGCCATCAGTCACTATCCACACCTTTGGTCTGCTGCTATTGATATTGTGGGAATGTCCAGCCTTAGAACATTCCTTCAAACAACAAGTCCATGGCGTAAGAAGCACAGGGAGAGTGAGTATGGGACAATAGAAAGAGACGGAGAATTTTTTGATAGAATTGATCCATTGAATTATTCAGATCGAATAACCACCCCATTATTAGTAATTCACGGGAAAGGTGATCCGCGTGTACACATAAGTGAATCTGAGCAAATGGTCAACAAACTAAAGGAACGGCAACACACAGTTGACTTTATTCGCTTTGAAGATGAAGGCCATTCTATTGACAAACAAAAAAATAAAATTACTGCCTATAAGGCAATGGTAAATTTTCTCGATCGATATATCGGTAATGGATCCTAACTCGGGTGATGTATTTCTAACAGGAGTGAACTAGACGGTATTGTCTCTTCCGCCAAATTTTTTAACAGAGAATAGGAAAGAGTCTCCCCATACTGGAAGACTCTTTTTTTTCTGTGATAAGGTCCTATTTGAAAATAGAGTAACAATAACCAATGAAAGTGTAATCACACGCGTTTCAACGGCTCTTAGTTCATTATTTAGCAAATACATGATCACCAATGGTTTTCACTACTTCACGCGTACGGATCCAATCATCCGTTGCAATTTCTGGGTTATAAAAATAAATGCAATCATTTAAACGATCATCCCTCGTTAATGCTTCTTCTACTGCTCGTTCCGACTCATCTGATGCTGGCTTTTTAATTTCACCATTTTGAACCGGAGAAAAGGCATAGCTATTGCCTACTACTTGTTTAATTACAGCGGTCACTGTATTTGGGAAACGAGGAGATTCAACTCGATTTAATACAACAGTCGCAACTGCAACTTTTCCTTTATAAGATTCACCTTTTGCTTCAGCTTCTACTAATCTGGCAAATAAGTCTTTCTCTTCATTTGAAATTGACAATTCTGGTTCCTCTTGTTTTTTTTCTGGCGTTTCTATTTCAGGTTTTGATGATTTTTTTTCTTCTACTCTCGGTTGATCAGGGTTTTTCAACATTTCTTTTATATCAACCCAATCGTTCGGTTGATTACTAACATGTTCTATATGATCAGTGTCTAATCCATATTGTTGTCCTAGTTCCCAAGCGCTATCTCCATTTACTACTGGAGATTGGGTAATAGCCTCGGCCGTATTAGTTTGTAAACCTATAAATGCAAATGTAGCTACACAAGCTACAACTAATTTTTTCATGTAATTGTTTTTCATGTGGCTACCTCCTGTAAATTCGTATGGTATTACTTTATCATGTGCTAGTACACAATTTACAGAACGCTACTGTTACATTTCTTTTTAATTTGATGAACAACATTACAGGTAAAATAGATTTATGACAATTTTCCTATATAAATGACATATTCAACCCAATAATACGAAATAGAGGAATATTTTACTTGGAATTTCTTGTAATGTAATGGAAGTATTCGGTGAAGAGTGAATTTATTGAATTTTCTTTCATGTGGAAAGGTATATCGATCTTAGTTATTGTAAAAGAATAATTAAGAAGGGTGGAATATAAGTGTTGGGCAAAAATCACGAAAGTGAGCAACTACAACGAGGTTTAAACAACAGGCACATCCAGCTAATTGCACTTGGAGGTGCGATTGGAGTAGGTCTGTTCTATGGTTCAAGTGCAACGATTCAAATGGCTGGTCCATCAATTTTGCTCTCATACTTAGTCGGAGGCTTAGTTATTTTTACCATTATGAGAGCATTAGGGGAAATGGCTGTAGATGAGCCGGTTTCCGGATCATTTAGTTCATACGCAAATCGTTATTTAGGGCCGTTTGCGGGTTACTTAACCGGTTGGACCTATTGGTTTATGTGGGTTGTCGTTGGGATGGCGGAAATTACAGTTGTTGGTGTCTATGTAAACTACTGGTTTCCAGAAATACCACAATGGCTGACAGCTCTTGCAACACTTGTTGTAATCACAATGGTAAACCTTACAAGTGTTAAAGCATTTGGAGAGTTTGAATTTTGGTTCGCGATGATAAAAGTGGTTGCGATTATTGGAATGATTGTTGTTGGATTAGGAATGATCCTCTTAGGTATCGGCAACGAAGGCCAGCCCATAGGTTTTAACAATCTTTGGACTCATGGAGGATTTATGCCAAATGGGATAAAAGGTATTTTCATGTCATTGGTTCTAGTGATGTTTTCATTTGGTGGGGTAGAACTGGTCGGTATTACCGCAGGTGAGGCTAAAAATCCTCGAAAGTCAATTCCATCTGCAATCAACAATGTGGTCTGGAGGATTTTAATTTTTTATATTGCTGCACTAGGCATCATGATGAGTTTATATCCTTGGAATGAAGTAGGGACGAATGGCAGCCCGTTTGTGTTAATTTTTGATAAAATCGGAATTCCTGGGGCCGCCCATATAATTAACTTTGTCGTGTTAACAGCAGCTTTGTCTGCATTTAATAGTGGTTTATTCAGTACTGGAAGAATGCTATACAATTTATCTCTTCAAAATAATGGACCGAAATATTTTGGAAAGCTCAACAAGCATTCTACACCACGACGTGGAATCCTATTTTCGTCATCATTTTTATTAGTGGCAGTATTTTTAAATTATATTGTTCCTGAAAAAGTATTTATCTATATTTCTTCTGTTGCAACGGTTGCGGTTATTACTAGCTGGACCATAATACTGATTACACAAATAAAGTTCAGACAATCAAAAACGACAGAAGAAGTAAAAAAACTAGCATTTAAAATGCCGTTATATCCAGTTTCAAGCTACTTAGCCCTTGCTTTTTTAGCACTTGTCGTGGTCTTAATGGCATTTATTGAGGGAATGCGAGGAGCATTAGTTGTAGCACCTATATGGTTTATGGTCCTTTATATAGGATATAAATTGAAAAAGAAGGAATAATCAGAGAGCTCGATTGACAAAGAAAACGTAAGCCGCCAATCTTACAATTAAAGGTGTCAGGCACCATCCAATTTTTATGGATGGTGCCTGACACCTTTTTGTTTTAAGCATCTATAACCCAAGAAAGTGTTAAATATCGGGAAATTATAGGTAATTTGTCATGATTTGACAATTCGACAAAATATAAATATAATTTAAGTTATTCTGAAAATTGCTAATAATAGAATTTTCGCGTGTAATAGGTTTTAAATCAGGAGGTCAAGAATGATTGTATTTAATCAGGTACATAAGTTTTATGGGGATTTTCATGTCTTAAAAGATATTAATCTTACAATCAATCAAGGTGAAGTAGTTGTAGTAATCGGTCCATCTGGATCAGGGAAAAGTACCTTGTTGCGCTGTATCAATCATCTGGAAACCATCTCTGACGGGACACTCACCGTAAATGGGATATCAGTAGGGGATAAAAAAACAGATATCAATAAGCTGAGGCGCAATATTGGTATGGTTTTTCAGCACTTCTATTTATATCCGCACAAAACAGTTCTTGAAAATATCACTCTTGCGCCGATGAAAGTATTGGGCCAATCCGAAAAAGAAGCTAAGGAAACAGCCCGACATTATCTTACCAAGGTAGGCATATTAGATAAGGCTGAATCTTATCCTTCCCAGCTTTCCGGAGGTCAGCAGCAGCGTGTAGCCATCGCCCGTGGCCTTGCAATGAACCCGGAGATCATGCTTTTCGATGAACCAACCTCAGCACTTGATCCTGAAATGATCGGCGAGGTACTGGATGTAATGAAAGCCTTGGCCAAAGAAGGTATGACGATGGTGGTCGTAACCCACGAAATGGGCTTTGCCAAGGAGGTTGCTGACCGAATCGTTTTTATGGATGAGGGGCGAATATTAGAAGAAGCAGTTCCGGCTGAATTTTATGAGAATCCGCGTGAAGAACGGGCTCGCTTATTTCTCAGCCGTATATTAAATCATTAATAGGGAGGAAATGGAATGTTCAAAGCAAAAAATTTCGTAAAAATGGCGGTAGTGTCAACTATGGCTGCCATCCTACTTGCAGGTTGCGGCGGGGACAAGGCCTCTAAAGAAAGCAGCAAAGATGTACTTGCTCAGATTAAAGAAGAGAAAAAAATCGTATTTGGTGTAAAACATGATACTCGTTTGTTTGGATTGAAAAATCCTTCGACAGGTGAGGTGGAAGGGTTTGACATTGATCTTTCTAAAGCACTGGCCGAAGAAATGTTTGGCAAAGAGGTTAAGCCTGAGTATGTAGAGGTTACTTCGAAAACGAGGGTAGGACTCTTAAATAATGGTAAGGTTGATGCGGTTGTCGCCACTATGACCATCAATGAAGAACGTAAAAAAGAAGTCGATTTTACGGATGTATATTTTGATGCCGGGCAATCATTGCTAGTGAAAAAAGGAAGCAAGGTTAAGGGCATTGAAGACTTGAAAAAAGGAACAAAGGTGCTTGCTGTTAAAGGCTCGACCTCATCCGTAAATATTCGTGAGAAAGCTCCTGAAACAACCGTACTTGAATTTGAAAACTATGCTGAAGCATTTACAGCCTTAAAGTCAGGTAAGGGTGATGCCCTGACCACAGATGATGCAATCCTTTATGGTATGGCAGAAGAAGATCCGTCCTTTGAATTGGTCGGAGGAACGTTCACAGAAGAGCCTTATGGAATAGCTGTTAAAAAAGGAAATAAAGAGCTTGTCGATGAGTTGAATAAAGCTTTAAAAAGCCTGAAGGATTCAGGTAAGTACGATGAAATTAAGGATAAATGGATTAAACATTAATTATTTATATCGGGTTTCTCGTCAGGTTGGGCAGCAGTCCGCAGGCAAGTTTTCGGACCTGCTCATTCTGATGAATTAGGAGGGGATCGTTTGCTGGATTTCTCGATACTAACAGATAATATCGATTCATTTTTGGAAGGATTAAAAATAACGATTATTGCCAGTTTAATAGCTTTAATATGCAGCTTTATTTTAGGAACACTTATTGCAGTCATGCGAATTGCCCCATTTAAACCTCTTAACTTGCTTGGTTCGGTATATGTTGAATTTATCCGTAATATACCGGTACTGGTTATCGTGTTTTTCACTTATTTAGCTGGAAACTTTGGCGGAATGACTGCAGGAACCATCGGATTGACCATCTATACAGCCGCTTTCATTGCTGAAGCAATCCGTGCCGGAATTATGTCTGTTCCAAAAGGGCAAATGGAAGCTGCCCGCTCGACAGGATTGAGTTACGGCCAGGCAATGAGAATGGTTATACTCCCTCAGGCTATTAAGATCGTCATCCCTCCTCTTGGCAACCAATTTATCAATTTAGTTAAAAATTCATCATTGTTAGCCGTAGTCGCAGGTGGGGATTTAATGTATCAGGGGGATTTAATTTCGGCAAAGACATACATAACTTTTGATACCTATATTTTTGTGGCCTTATTTTATTTAATTTTAACAATACCTTTAAGTCTTGGCGTAGGATTTTTAGAAAAACGCATGGCTAGAAGTAGTTAAGGAGCTGTGTAGATGGATTTTCTAGCACCGTTCATTGAAGTGTATACACTGGACAATATTAAATTTTTACTGGAAGGGTTTGAGGTCACTCTTAAGGTCGCTGCCATTTCAATTGTGCTTAGCTTCATTATTGGCGGTCTCACAGGAACGCTCAGATATGCGAGGATTCCCGTTGTTTCTAAATTACTTGCCGTGATTGTTGAGACGATTCGAAACCTTCCTTTGCTGCTGATCATTTTCTTCACTTATTTTGCATTGCCCGAAATTGGGATTGAAATGGAAATAACTTCAGCGGCTATTGCAGCATTGACGGTTTTTGAATCGGCGATGATATCGGAAATTATCCGAAGCGGTTTAAACTCCATCGAAAAAGGACAGGTGGAAGCAGGACGTGCGTCTGGCCTGACCTACATCCAGACATTACGCTATATCATCATGCCCCAAGCGCTGAGAAGAATGGTACCTCCAATTGTGAGTCAATTTATTTCTCTGCTTAAAGATACATCGTTAGCTGTCGTCATCGCCTTACCGGATTTATTGCACAACGGTCAAATTGTTTATGCGCAAAAGGGATCGTATGTGATACCTGTTTTTGTCATTGTTGCGTTGATGTACTTTATTGTTAATTATGCTTTGTCACTAGTTGCACGAAGGTTAGAATTAAAGCAGACGTAAGAACGAATACAATAAGTGGTTAAAAAGAAAAGAAGATGAATTTCATCTTCTCAGATTGTCGAGAAAGAGTATTTTTCTCGGCAATTTTTTATTCTCAGCATTTAATTATTCATTGTACCTGCTAATGGGCCTGTTGATTTCCGCTCTAGGCACTTCGCTTTCCGCGGGCGTGCCGGGGAGCCTCCTCGTCGCTATGCTCCTGCGGGGTCTCCCCTGCCCCGTACTCCCGCAGGAGTCTGCGTGCCTTCCGCGGAAATCAACAGAGCTATAAAATCAATGATGCACTGCTCTTAACACAACCAAACAATAAAAAATTAAGTGGTGAAATCTAT